>JBCKHR010000003.1:0-64343 GCA_038905755.1 Candidatus Planktophila sp. | reverse complement strand
TATTACATGCGCCTAAGAGCAGACCAAGTTTCCAAATAATCGCTCCGTGAAGACCAAAAACAATAATGGCACCCAAGTTCGTGGCAACGTTAACTATTTTCGCAATTGCCGATGCGGTGATAAAGGCATAGCCAAGGGTTGCCACCAATATGAGCATCAGGAAGGCGCCAGTTCCCGGACCGAAAATTCCATCATAGAAACCAATTCCAAAACCGTTGAGAATGGAAATCCACCAGCCACGCTGGTGACGCAACGCTTCGACTTGCCCTAAATCTGGTTTAAGAAAAGTGTAAATTAAAACCAAAATAAGCAAAAAGAAGAGAAATGGTTTCATTGCTTCCGTTGGAATCTGCGATGCCAACATCGCACCACCAACTGATCCGAAAAAAGCAGGAATAGCCATCGCGGCAATTGCGCGCGGATCAGGTTTTATTTGGCGGCGATACATCGCTGCTGCCGTGGTTGTTCCAAAGATTGAACTCAATTTATTTGTACCTAAAATTGTTACGCTCTCGCTATTCGGCAAGGCGATTAAGAGCGCCGGTAATTGAATTAACCCGCCACCGCCGGCAATGGAATCAATAAGCCCTGCAAAGAAAGCTGCGCAAGCGAGAAAGATCGCTACTTCAACATCCACGGTTTATGCAAGTAAGGCAGCTATTGCATCGAGTGCGGATTCGAGTGCAACTTCACTCTTCTCCCCGCTCTTGCGCACGCGTACTTCAACTTTTCCATCAACTAGAGCTTTACCAACAACTACGATGATGGGAATTCCAATTAATTCGGCATCTTTGAATTTAACTCCGGCGCTGGCATCTCGTCGGTCGTCCAGCATGACCGATATACCGCGCCCTTCCAGGGCTAGCGCAAGTTTTTCGCCTGTTTCAAAAGGTAAATCTTCTTTACCTGTTGCGACGATATGTACTTTTGCGGGAGCCACTTCAATTGGCCAACTTAAGCCGAGGCCATCATGTGTCTGTTCAGCAATCGCCGCAACTGCGCGTGAAACACCGATTCCATATGAACCCATGGTTACTACTTGGCTTTTTCCGTTTTGATCTAGCACGGTAAGACCGAGCGCTTCTGCATATTTATTTCCTAATTGGAAAATATGCCCAATTTCAATGGCGCGATCAATGATGACTGGCGCGGCGCACGCCGGACAAGAATCACCGATGCGTACTTCGGCCGCTTCAATGTAGGCGCCCACTTGGAAGTCTCGTCCTGCAACAACATTGCGCGCATGGCGGTCTGCCTTATTAGCACCAGTTACCCACGCGCTACCTGGCGCAATTCGAGGATCGGCATAGAGCGTGACGCCAAATTTCGCGATATCTTGTGGACCGATATAACCTTTTACAAGTCCGGGGAAATTTGCGAAATCTTCCTCTTCAAAAATTCTTAACTCTGATACACCGACTAGGTTTGCTTGCAAACGTTTAAGGTCAACTTCGCGATCTCCTGGAACTAAAACAGCGATCGCGCGGCCATCGGCCATCAACATAATGTTCTTTAAAGTATCGGCGCCAGTAAAGCCGCCCCCAAATTTACCGTTAAGAACTTCAACAAGGGCATCGATGGTTGGGGTATTTGGGGTATCTAGCTCTTCCAGTGGGCCATGCACCACAGGGTCTGCCGCTTGAACTTTCGTAACCATCGCTTCAACATTTGCGGCATAACCACATTTTTCACAGAGCACATAGGTATCTTCTCCGGTTGGGCAAGGGGCTAAAAATTCTTCAGAGCGAGAACCACCCATGGCACCTGCCATTGCGCTGACAATGTTGTATTTCAAACCTAAACGATCAAAAGTCTTAACATAAGCTGCGCGGTGTTTCGTATATGAGGCTTCCAAACCTTCATCATTAATATCGAAGGAGTAAGAATCTTTCATGACAAATTCGCGACCCCGGATAATTCCGCTGCGCGGACGCGGTTCATCGCGATACTTTGTTTGAATCTGATAGAGGCAGAGCGGTAAATCTTTATACGAGGAGTACTCCCCTTTAACCATCAAAGTAAACATCTCTTCGTGGGTTGGGCCAAGTAAATAATCTCCACCTTTACGATCTTTTAAACGGAACAAATCAGGCCCGTATGAGCTCCATCGGTCGGTCTCTTCATATGGTTCGCGCGGTAGCAGGGCTGGAAAGTGAACTTCCTGAAAACCTGCTCCATCCATTTCTTCGCGCACAATTGCTTCGATATTGCGCAAAGTGATGTAACCAAGGGGCAACCAAGCATAAATACCGGCGGCAACGCGCCTGATGTAACCTGCCCGTACTAATAAACGGTGGCTGGCAACTTCGGCGTCGGATGGGTCATCGCGCAAGGTACGTAAGAAAAGAGTGGACATTCGCAACATAAGTGCGAGCCTATCAAAAGTTAGCTAACTTTAACCATTGGTTTACCTGATGCAACGCCAGCCGCGATCATCTCTTGCCCCAATCGCATCGCCTCGAAAATTAATGTTTCAACAATCTGGTCCTCTGGCACCGTTTTAATCACTTGCCCCTTTACAAAAATCTGACCTTTGCCATTACCTGCTGCAACACCAAGATCTGCCTCGCGCGCTTCACCCGGACCATTAACTACGCACCCCATTACTGCAACGCGCAGTGGAACGGTCATACCTTCCAAGCCCGCTTGTACTTTTTCGGCCAAGGAATAGACATCGACTTGGGCGCGACCACAGGATGGACAAGAAACGATTTCTAATTTTCGTTGACGCAAATTAAGTGATTCCAAAATTGATATTCCAACTTTAACTTCCTCAACTGGCGGAGCCGAAAGTGAGACGCGAATTGTGTCGCCAATACCTTCGGCTAATAAAATCCCAAAAGCGGTTGCAGATTTAATTGTGCCTTGAAAAAGCGGACCAGCTTCAGTCACACCAAGATGGAGCGGGTAATCACATTTAGCTGCCAAGATTCGATATGCCTTGACCATGGTCACCGGATCATGGTGTTTAACTGAAATTTTAAGATCGCTAAAACCATGCTCTTCAAATAGGGAGGCCTCCCATAAAGCAGATTCGGCCAGCGCCTCCGGCGTTGCTTTTCCATACTTTGCCAGCAAACGCGGATCAAGTGAACCGGCATTAACGCCGATGCGAATTGAAATTCCGGCATCTCCGGCCGCTTTAGCAACTTCTTTTACTCTGTCATCGAATTGCCTTATGTTGCCGGGGTTAACACGGACGGCGGCGCACCCTGCATCAATTGCTGCAAAAATATATTTGGGTTGAAAATGAATATCTGCGATAACTGGAATCTGAGATTTCTTAGCAATTTGGGCCAGGGCGTCGGCATCATCTTGACTTGGCACTGCAACTCGGACAATTTGGCAACCCGCTGCGGTGAGTTCGGCAATCTGTTGCAACGTGGCATCGATATCCGCGGTAACGGTTGTGCACATCGATTGAACGCTAACCGGCCAATCACTTCCAACGCCAACTTTGCCCACCATCAATTGCTTGGTCTTGCGACGCGGAGCAAGGGTCGGTGGCGGTGATTGCGGAATTCCCAAATTGACCATTTCCCTATTCTGCCTTAAAAATCACGTCGGCGCTAAAGATTCAAATTCACTGGATTAATAATGTCTGCTACCAGTAATAAAAGGGTTAGCGCGACCAGTATTACAAAAACGACTATTGTCACCGGAGTTAAGACCCTCACATCAATGGGCGCTGGCCGCGGACGTCCACGGAGCCGCGCAAAGGCGGCGCGAATCGCATCGGCAATGGCCACTGCCATATGTCCGCCATCTAGCGGCAAAATTGGCAGTAAATTAAATATTCCGATAAAGATATTTAAACTTACGATTATGATAAGAAATGTTGAGAACCGCTCACGCAAAGTAAGTTTTTCGCTACCGATCGCTTGCCCAGTTACCCGTGCAACTCCGACTACTCCGACTAAACCATTGGGGTCGCGTTTCTCTCCAGCAACAGTTTGCCCCCAGAGGGCGGGAATCATTGCAGGAAGTCGAAGAAGAGCTTTAAAACTTTCACTCGTTAACTTTTGCGTAACTAACGCCGACTTTTTGATTCCGCTAAAAATGTTTGTCCGTTTAACTTCAATACTGCTAATAAAACCAATTAACCAACGCTTCTCACCACCGCCAATATCTTTAAGGGTTGGTTGTATTGTGAAAGTTAAACCTTGACCGTCACGTTTTAGCGAGAGCGTCACCGGCTTGCCATTTGAACCGCGGATGGCCAATACATCTTTTGACCAATCAGTTACAACTTGGCCATTAATCGATGTAATTTCATCACCCACTAAAAGTCCAGCACTCGCCGCTGCAGATTTAGGGAGAATCTCTTTAAGAATTGGCGTTGCTTGCGGTGTGCCAATACCCACGAAGAGAAGCAAGAGCAAGAAAAATCCCAGCACAAAGTGCATAAAAGATCCAGCACCCAGAACTATAAGTTTTCGAGTTGTACTCGCTTTATAAAAAGCGCGATCTTCTTCGCCAACTTCCATCACATCGTTTGGGGACATGCCTTCGATCCGGCAATATCCGCCGGCTGGAATAGCCTTGAAACCAAATTCAGTCTCACCGCGTTTAGTTGACCAAAGCTTCTGCCCGAAACCTACGAAGAACTCAGTGACTTTCATTCCGAATTTCTTAGCCGTTAAGTAATGCCCAAGCTCGTGGATCATGACCGAGGCAAGCAGAGCAACAATAAAAGCGAGAACTCCAACAATCTGCATTAGGCAACCATTTTCTTAATTAATTCAAAAGCTAGCGTTTTAGCATCCTGCTCTAACGCACTGACATCGGCTAAATCCCTTGGGGATGACGTTGCCGCTCCCCCAAGTTTTACTACAACAGCTTCTACCGCCTCGATAATCGAGGTAAAGGCTAATTCTCCACTTAAAAATGCGCTCACCGCAACTTCATTGGCGGCGTTGAAAATCGTAGGCGTTCCGCCACCAAGTTCGCCGCATCGACGTGCTAACTCAATGGCTGGAAAGCGGACCAAATCGATCGGTTCAAAATCCCAGCTATGCCGCGCCGACCAATCCACTGCGCTCATTGCGCGCGGAACGCGATCTGGCCAATTGAGCGCGTACGCAATCGGACCTTTCATATTTGGCGGACTCAACTGCGCAATTGTTGAACCATCGTGGTACTCCACCATCGAGTGAATTACCGATTGCCGATGGAGCACGGCGTCAATTTTAGAATATGGCAAATCAAATAAGTAATGAGCTTCTATCATCTCTAAACCTTTATTGACCAGCGTTGCAGAATTAATTGTGACAACCGGTCCCATCAACCAAGTCGGATGGGCCAGGGCATCAGCCACACTTACTTCACTTAAATCTAAGCGATCGCGAAAAGGTCCACCGCTTGCTGTCAAAATAAGACGGTTTACTTCACTTCTCTTTCCCGCTAATAAACATTGCCACATAGCGCTATGTTCTGAATCAACCGGAATGAGTTGGTTTGGTTTAGCAAGGGAGGTAACTAAATCTCCACCAGCAACGAGTGATTCCTTATTGGCAAGGGCTACTTTATTGCCAACTTTTAACGAAGCAAGGGTTGGTCCGAGTCCAATAGATCCGGTAATGGCATTGAGAACAACATCGCAAGTAATTGCGGCGACTTCCGTTGCTCCGTTCGCTCCATCAATAACGCTGAGGCCAGGGAGCGCTTCGCGTATTACATCCCCATTGATAGCAACGCCGACTACTTCAACTTTAAATTTGCGTGCTTGTTCAATTATTTCACTCGGATTTCTTCCTTGCGCAGAGATTGCCACCACGCGAAAAAGTGAAGGGTTTGCTTCAATTAGCTCTAAAGCTTGTACGCCAATGGATCCCGTTGAGCCAAGAATCACCACATCGCGCATGTGGTTATCTTCTCACGCCATAAGTAGACTCACCACATGAGCAACGTTGAACAGGCGCGCAAACTCCTCACACCCATCCCTGGGCCAAAATCGCAAGTGATTCTTAAGCGGAGAAGCGAGGCGGTTTCGCTATCCCTTGGCATGGCCCTGCCCGCGGTAATCGCGCGCGCCGGCGGTGGAATTTTGGTTGATGTAGATGGCAATCACATCATCGATATGGGGTCAGGTATTGCCGTGGTAAGCGTTGGAAATAGCGCGGCGCGAGTTGTGAAAAATGTGCAAGAGCAAGTAGCCGCTTTTACCCACACTTGTTTTATGGTCGCGCCATATCTTGGCTACATCGAAGTCTGCGAAGCCCTTAACCGCTTAACTCCGGGAACTTTTAAGAAGAAATCTATCTTGCTCAACTCAGGGGCTGAAGCTATAGAGAACGCGGTAAAAATTGCGCGTCACTTTACAAAGCGCCAAGCCATCGTTGTCTTCGAACATGGCTATCACGGTCGCACTAACTTAACTATGGGTATGACCGCAAAAAATATGCCATACAAAGAAGGTTTCGGTCCATTTACTCCCGAGATTTATCGCATGCCTATGGCATATCCGCTCCGTTGGCCAGGTGGTGCCCGTGCATGCGCTAATGAGGCCCTTGATTTCATAACTCAAAAAATGGATAAAGAGTTGGGTGGCAAGAATATTGCAGCAATTGTTATCGAACCGATTCAAGGCGAAGGCGGCTTCATCGTGCCGCCGCTTGGTTTCTTGCAAGGTTTAGCCACCTATTGCAAAGATAACGGTGCCCTCTTTATCGCCGATGAAATTCAGACCGGTTTTGCTCGCACTGGCAAAATGTTTGCTTGCGAATATGAAGGGGTGGAGCCAGATTTAATCGCAACTGCTAAAGGAATTGCCGGCGGACTTCCACTTGCTGGTGTTACTGGTCGAGCAGAGATTATGGATTCAATTCACCCAAGTGGTCTAGGTGGAACTTTCGGTGGTTCACCCATTGCATGTGCTGCTGCCCTTGGTGCAATTGCCACGATTGAAGAAGATAATTTACTTGATCGCGCTAATGAAATTGGTGCGATTATGGTCGATGCGCTAAACGCCATGAAAGATAAATATCCAATTATTGCTGAGGTGCGCGGTCGCGGTGCGATGCAAGCAATCGAGTTAGTTATTCCCGGCTCGATTGAACCTAACCCAGCGGCGCTAAGCGCGGCTATTAAATATTGCCAAGAAAAAGGCGTGCTGATTCTTTCAGCCGGAACTTACTCAAACGTTATTCGCTTACTTCCACCACTTGTGATTCCAAACCACTTGCTACTTGAAGCGCTAGCCATTTTAGATGAAGCGCTAGCGATCCAATAAGTTCTGTGTTGGTGAGTACGGCGCTCCGCTGCGCCGCTTTGCAATGGCACCGAGCGCCTCAAGCACTACCCGGTTAGCTAAAATTGCAGTGATGTCGGCGCAATCAAAGGCCGGTGCCACTTCGACCACATCAATTCCCACGATGGGAAGTTCTAAACAGATTCGCCGCACCGCTTCTAATAGTTCACGGCTTGTCAGTCCGCCCGGTTCTGGGGTGCCAGTACCGGGAGCCATGCCGGGGTCAACCACATCGATATCTACCGATAAGAAAACACCGTCGCACTCGTTAGTAAGGATTTCAAAAGATTCATCGAGAACTTCTTTTAGCCCACGGTGATGAATTTCGGTCATTTCATATGAGCGCATACCTTGATCACGCATCCAATCCAGGGTCGCGCTATCGGGCCAATAACCGCGCAGACCAAGTTGTAAGAAACGATCTCCGCGCACGGTTCCAGTATCAATTAATCGGCGCATCGGAGTTCCATGACCAACCAGCGCGCCGAATTGATTTTCACCGGTATCGGCGTGGGCATCAAAGTGAATCATCGAAATTTTGCCCATTCCGCGGTGGTGTGCGATTCCGGCAACATCGGCCGATGTAACGCTGTGATCTCCGCCGAGCACAACCGGAATAATTCCAGCGCGCGAAATTTTTTCAGTTGCAGCTTCCAGAATTTTCAGCGACGCTACCAGATCTCCACCGGGCATCAATAAATCGCCAGCGTCTAGCACCTTTAAAGTTTTTAGCGAATCAACGCGCAGCGACATATGCGGGCGCGCGCCATCGTGCGGTAAATAATCCCCGCCACGAATTGCTTGTGGGCCAAATCTGGCACCGGCGCGGAAAGAGGTTCCGCTATCAATGGGGGCACCGAGAATAATTACATCGGCATCAGCATATGTGCTGGGATCATCTAAATCACAGGCAGGAATTCCCAGGAATGTGAAGTTCGGCCCATACATATTTCCATGGTTAACCATGGGGTAAAGGATACGGGTAAAGATTTAAGAATCGAAGCCAAGGACGCACTTGCGCACCGCTTTTAACCGAGTGTGTTCAGTGTCGACCATGCTCTACGGTTTAACTAAAGATGTAATCGAAATCTATTTTAAGTTTCTGAAGTAGTCATTCTGCTCCCTTAGTTGAAACTAAGTATCCTTTCGGTCTTCTCGGGCGCCTATCGTTGGAGTGTGCTACATTTTGCTCGCACTAAAGGAACTGAGTTCGGCTCTATTGGTTCAAAACCAAGGGTTCCACAAAGTAGGGAGATCCAGGTAACCACACCTGGCGGAGTAATATCCGTAGCTTAAACAAAGCCCCCATTTTATTTGCACTTCTAATAGGACTACCTAGATTCTAGGCAGTCCTATTTTCTTGTAGCCAATGATGGATCACGATTTAGTGCATGCTCTATTTCACTTTCCGTTAATTGGAGATTCCCATAATAGAATCGAGCCAGACCATTCAATTTTTTGAGGGTACCTACTCTGCCCAAAGCCTCTGGGCTTCCATTAAGAAAGTCTTCAACCACCAGGTCTGCCCAAAAATCTCTAGGGATGGTTTTTTGTAAGAATCGATTTGCCTCACGGGCTAGGGACTTTGTCGTAGCGAGAGCAACAAATATTTCATTGGACCCAAAGTTGACCTTGTCACCTGTTTTTAGTTTTGTCGGGGAAGATTTGGTCAATTCTTGCCAGCCAACATCTGCAGAAGGTGACCACTGTTTTAGTAAATTAACTATTGGGGTTCCGACTAATCCTCCTTCGTGAATCTGAGCATTCCTCATTAGGCGCAACATATGAAACTGTTGGAGTGAATCACTATTAAACGTTTGTTGAGTGGCTTTTTGAAATTCTTCGTGCTGCTCTGAAGAACCGAATTCGTCTGCTCTCTTGCTTAACTTACGGCCGCTTTTTTCCAGCAGAGTAAGGCATGTCTTCATATAGTCTTCATGAAAGCCAAGCGTGTATGGAACAGCCATCGCTCCCAAGTGCTTGTGAACGTTATCCAAGATAAGTTGCGCCTCGGTAGCGGATAGATCCATTCGTTTTATGTGAGGAACGTTTGGGAAGAAGACGGAAAGCGTCCCTTCAGAGGAATCAAAGATTTTGATGAAGTGGGAAGACAAGCCGGCGCTCACCATTAACCCCATGATCGCGTTACTGGTTTCTTTTCGGATCTCCTCGTGTTGTCGGTACGCTTCAAAATGAACAATTGACCCATGCGACATATCAGGAGCCTATTCAAAAACCCCATAACGCAGATCTCTCTTTAGCAATCTGTGGCTCGTTATAGCAAGAGTGTGTTTACCGCGCTTTCCGTTTACTTACTAGCTGACCCGCCAAAACGATAAATAGCGCAAGGAAAAACATCGAAGAGCCGATCACATTTGCTTGCGCTGGAATGCCACGCGCAGCAGCTGTATAGACAAACTTCGGGAAAGTAGTAAAAGTGCCTGAGGTGAAGTTAGTAATAATGAAATCATCAAATGAGAGGCTAAAGGCCAATAACGCTGCCCCAGCTATACCGGGGGCAACCAGTGGCAAAGTGATTCGCCGAAAAGTTTGGAATTCATTTGCATATAAATCCATCGCCGCTTGTTCTAGGTTCGGATCTAGCGAGGCGATACGCGCTTTAACGGTGACCACAACGAAAGAAATACAGAACATTACGTGGGCGATGATAATTGTGGTAAACCCAGGGTTGATTCCAAGATTTAGAAACATGGCAAGAAGTGATGCACCAAGGACAACTTCAGGAGTTGCCATAGGTAAGAAGATAAGCAAGTTCACGCTCGAACGCCCTGCAAATCGGTGGCGAGCAATTGCAAATGCGATAAGCGTTCCCAGAGCTGTGGCCAGCAGAGTTGAAATTAAACCAACTTTAATTGAATTACCCAACGCTAGGCAGACATCAGGTGCCCCGCATGGGTTCTGCCAATTCCTTAAAGTGAAACCTTTCCATACCAAATTGCTTTTGCGCCCATCGTTAAATGAGAAAGCAAAAGTGTAGGCAACGGGAATAAAGAGATAGGTAAAACCTAAAACCATATAAATACGAATCAAATTTTTTCGGAACCAGTTACTCAGAGAGGTCATACCAGCTCCTCCGTTCCAGTTTTACGGATATAGAGCGAAACCAAAATTACAATCGCCAACATCAAAGTAAATGAGAGCGCAGCCGCTGTTGGATAATCAACAACTCTAAAGAAGCGCGATTCAATGACGTTGCCAATCATCTTGGTATTTGGATTTCCTAAAATCGCAGCGTTTATATAATCACCAGCAGCCGGAATAAAGGTGAGCAACGTTCCTGCCACAACACCGGGCATGGAAAGTGGCACCGTTACTTTTCTAAAAGTTGTAAAAGCATTTGCATAGAGATCCCCCGCAGCCTCCAGAGTCCGTGGATCAATTCGTTCCAAACTCACATATAAGGGCAGCACCATAAATGGTAAAAAGTTATAGGTCAGCCCGGTAACTACCGCAAAAGCGCTAGCAGTGAGCGTGGTTTGCTCGCTAATTATATTCAGACCTCTAAATACGGCAATGACTGGACCTTCTTCTCCCAAAATTTGTTTCCACGCGATAGTACGGAGCAAAAACGAGGTAAAGAATGGCGCTATAACAAGGACCAGCAGAATATTCTTCCACTTCCCAGATTTAAAGGCGATGCCATAAGCCAACGGATAGGCAATTGCGAGGGCTAAAACCGTTGCTAGAAACGCGTAAATAAATGAACGGCCAAATTGCTCTTTATTATTTACAAAAGCATCGATGTAATTTGCAAAACGAAGCGTCTGTTCATACTCTCCAGTCTCGCCACCTTTGACCGGTGTTTGGGTTGAAGTCTGCGCCAAATTAACGATTGGCAAGATAAAGAAAGTAAAGAGCCAGAGCAATCCGGGGGCAAGTAAAAGATAAGGCAGAAGCGAGCGCTTCTGCCTAAGCGAGGCGAGCATTACTCTTCATCCGGATTTACTTCAGAACCCGCAGTGGCATCTTGCGCCCCATCGAGTGCGAAAGTAAAGATCGGCTCCCATGAAATTACCACAGCGTCACCTTTTTCAAGTGGCGGAACACCGTCATCGTTCTGTTCAAAGACCGCTAACTCTTGCTTCCACGGCATTTCAACGTGATATTGGGTGCTCACGCCGATGTAGGAAGCATCAGAGATCACTCCCCCAGTAATTACATTGCCAGACATCGGAGTTCCAGCTTTTTGAATACGAATCTTCTCTGGGCGAATTCCGGCCAACACCGATGAGCCATGGGCATGGCTACGCGATTTCATTATCTTAATTTTCTGGCCGAAAATGTTTACAACTAGCCCGTCGCCGTCGCTACTCTCTATATTTCCAGCAATTAAATTAGATTGACCAAGGAAGTTAGCTACAAAAGCGGTCTGCGGATTATCATATAGATCAGCTGGCGAGCCCATCTGTTCGACTTTGCCTTCATTCATTACTGCAATCGTGTCAGCCATAGTCATGGCTTCTTCTTGATCGTGGGTAACGTGAACGAAGGTAATTCCGATCTCAGTTTGAATCCATTTCAACTCAATCTGCATCTGGCGACGTAATTTTAAGTCCAGCGCACCGAGGGGTTCATCCAAGAGCAATAACGCTGGACGGTTAACTATCGCGCGCGCCAGTGCAATGCGTTGTTGTTGTCCACCCGAGAGTTGGGCAGGTTTACGCGTTGCCAGATGGGGAAGTTCGACCAGGCTTAGAACTTTATCAACGGCGCCCTTTACGTCTTTAATCCCGCGGCGGCGTAGCCCAAAAGCCACATTTTCATAGACAGAGAGGTGCGGGAAGAGCGCGTAATTCTGGAAGACGGTATTAATTGGACGCTCATATGGCCGCATATTTGTAATATCGGTTCCACCTAGATGAATTGTTCCCATCGTTGGTTCTTCGAGTCCAGCAATCATTCGAAGCGTCGTTGTTTTACCGCAACCTGATGGTCCTAAGAGCGCAAAGAATGAGCCCTCCGGAATCGTCAGCGTTAAGCCATCAACCGCTTTGAAATCACCAAAAGATTTAGTGACGTTAACTATTCGCAGATCACCTCGTGTCGATTTTGAGGCATCGACCATTAGTTACCAGAAGCTTCTTGGAAGGCCGTGGTGTACTTACTCTCCTCTTCCGGGGATAGCCCAACGAAAGTCTTCACCTTTGAGAGCATCTCTGCCGTTGGGAAAATGTATGGACTCTCAGCCAGAACGGGATCGATTTTTACCATCTCCTCCTGGGCTCCCTTGACTGGGCAGATATATGTCACATAAGCGGCAACTTGGGCAGCAACTGCTGGATCGTAATAGTTATTAATAACCTTCTCAGCGTTAGCTTTATTACTTGAAGTTGAAGGAATCAACAAGTTATCAGACCAAAGATGTCCACCTGATTCAGGAACTGCGAACTCGAACTTGCCTTTACTCTCAGTAGCTAATTGGAAGAGATCGCCAGACCAGCCGATAACTGCAACTGCGTCCCCACTGATTAGATCTTCCTTGTAATCATTACCAGCAACTTTGCGAATATATCCATCAGCAATTTTGCCCTTTAGATAATCAATAGCGTTCATAAATTGTGCTTCGGTGAAAGTTTTGCTGATATCCACGCCTTGGTACATCATGATAATTCCGATGGTGTCGCGCATCTCTGAGAGAACTTCAACTTTTCCTTTATTGGCCTTTGAGAAGAGCTGATCGAGCGTGTGAATACCGCCGGGAATCTTCTCTGCATTCCAACCAAAACCACCAAAACCTGATTGCCAAGTCAGAGAATATTCGCGACCTTTATCAAAATCCACATTTGCGAGCGCATCCAGAATATTTACCTTATTTGGAATATTTGCTGCATCGAATTTCTGGGCATACCCCATCCGTATCCAGCGCGCAGCCATCCAATCAGTTGGCACAACAATGTCATAGCCAATATCTTTATCAAGTTTTAACTGTCCCTGCACTTTGCCCCAGAACTCATCGTTATCGTTGTAATCTTCTTTGTAATCAACCTGAATTCCAGAATCTGCAATAAATTTCACAAGCGTTGGATAAACTTGCTTATCTGAGTCGTAATCTAAATAGAGCGTCCAGTTAGCCCAGCGGACCGCTGCATCAGAGGCAGCATCATCGCCCGACCTGCCACACGCCGCCAGAAGTGCTACCGCACCAACTCCGCCCGCAGCCGCGAGAAAAGTACGACGAGAAAACTGCGATTTAATGATGGCTCGGGCTTCTGGTGAAAGCGCTTTCTTTATTGTCATGGTTATATCTCTCTCGTGAGGTGGGTTTTTAAAAGCCTAGGCGTTTAGATTACTCATAACATGCTTGATTCGGGTGTAATCCTCGAAGCCATAGCTAGATAAATCTTTGCCATAACCGCTCCGTTTGAAACCACCGTGTGGCATCTCGGCAACGAGCGGAATATGGGTGTTGATCCAGACGCAGCCAAAGTCAAAGGCTTTCGCCATTCGCATCGCCCGGCCATGGTTGCTCGTCCAAACACTCGAGGCCAACCCATAATCCACGCCATTGGCCATAGCCACAGCCTCTGCCTCATCGGTAAATTTTTGAATAGTAATAACTGGCCCGAAAATCTCGCTCTGTATCATCTCATCATCCTGGCGCAGCCCAGCCACAACAGTTGGTGGGAAGAAGAAGCCCGCTTGGTCTAAGGCTGTACCGCCAGTAGTGACCACCGCATGGTCTGGAACCCGATCCAGAAAGCCGCTAATGCTCGCTAACTGGTTCGCGTTATTTACCGGTCCCATGAAAACATCTTGATCTGGCATTCCGATAGCAATGTTATTTTTGGCTTGTTCAGTTAACAGAGCCACCATTTCATCATATGCGCTCGCTTCAACCATCACGCGCGTGGCCGCAGTGCAATCTTGTCCCGCGTTGAAATACCCCGCGATAGCAATCGCCTCCGCTGCCGCTGCCAAATCAGCATCAGCAAAAACCACCACCGGTGCTTTGCCGCCGAGCTCTAAATGCAGACGCTTTACTTGCTTTGCCGCCGATGTCGCAACTTCCATTCCAGCACGGACCGAACCAGTAATCGAGACCATATCGGGGCGCGCATGTTCAACAATCCCCCGACCCGTCTCGCGATTACCACAGACCACATTGAAAACTCCCGCAGGTAAAAATTCAGCCATAACCTGCGCCATCCAGACCGTTGATGCAGGAGTTGTATTACTTGGTTTTAGCACCACAGTATTTCCGGCAGCAATTGCTGGCGCCCATTTCCAGACCGCCATCATCATCGGATAATTCCACGGCGTGATTTGTGCGCAGACACCTACAGGTTCGCGGCGAATTATCGAAGTCATTCCAGTCATATATTCACCGGATGCCCGACCTTCTAAATTTCGCGCAGCCCCAGCAAAGAAGCGAATCTGATCGATCATCGGTGGAACTTCCTCCGATGTGGTCAACGCAAGAGGTTTCCCAGTATTTCGCGATTCGATGGCAACAATCTCATCGGCGCGAGCTTCAATAGCATCGGCGATTTTTAAGAGCGCCCGCTGGCGCACCGACGGTGTGGAATCGCGCCACTGCGCAAAAGCACCGCTAGCTGCGCTCATCGCCGCATCAATATCGGCTCCGTTAGATTTCGGAGCGGTGGCATAAGCCAACCCAGTTGCTGGATTAATAATCGATGTGGTTTCACCGGATGTACTCTCAACGGCTTTTCCATTAATAAAATTACTTAACTTTTCCATGCGCGGAGCCTACGCCTGAGAGCGTGCTATGGATAGCCCCGATCCCATTTCAACTACTTGCTGTTACATAAAATAAATTCAGTTAAGCGTTAAGTAGATATACTTCTGTCGATGGAGGCCCTGAAATCACGCTTCACGCCCTTAGTTAAAGCACGTTTGGCGGTCTTCTACTACTTTACTTTTGCAGGAACCTCGCTCACTCTCTTGACTGTTCATATCCCTGATGTTCAATCCCGGTTTAATATTTCTCACGCTCAAATAGGGACGCTAATTTTAATGTTGGGCGCTGGAGCTGTTCTTACAATGCAGGCGGTGGGCCACCTCATTGATCATTTTGGAAGTAAGAAATCTATGATTGGGGCAGGAGTCCTCTTGGGACTTGCTCTCATACTTCCTGGGTTCGCAGAAAATTTATTAACTCTTCATATTGCCATATTCATACTCGGTATCGGGATAAGTTCGACAGATATTACAATGAATGCCCATGCCGTTGAAGTCGAAAGTGCATACGGGAGACCGATTTTCACTGCCTTTCATGCAATGTGGTCTGGTGGTGGAGTCATCGGTGCCGGAATCGGTGGATTTGCTCTCTCACATGAATTTCCAATGCACTTAACGCTGACTTTCACTGGAATTATACTCGGAGTTACTGCACTTTTCGTATCGCGTTATCTTTTACCTTCCGTGAGCCACGCATCCGAGCTACATAAAAAATTTTCCAAGGCAGAGAAATCTCAATTGCGAAAGGAAGCGAATAAAGTCAATCGCCCGCATCTCAAGTTGGTATTAATTCTTGGCGGGTTGGGTTGCTTTGCTGCCATGATCGAGGGAATTGGAGTTGATTGGTCAGCACTGTTCCACGTAACAACTCTGAGCGCGACGAAAGCAGAGGGTGCCCTTCCAGTCATGGTTTTCTCTGGCGCGATGACCTTGGTCCGAGTTTTTGCAGATCGTATAGTTGAGCGCATCGGTCGCATGGCCGTAATTCGATATGGGGCAGTTCTGAGTTCGATAGGAATGGTCTTAGCTCTGACACTGCCCAATAAATCACTCTCACTCATTGGTTGGCTAGTAGCGGGTCTTGGAGTTTCAGCTATCGTTCCTCAACTCTTCATTTATGCAGCAACTATTGGTGAAGCTTCACACTCAGGGCGAAATTTGGCCAAGGTATTCGGGCTGACTTATTTCGGATTGCTGGCAGGACCAGCAGCCATTGGATTGCTGGCTTCCTATCTTTCACTCCGTGCAGCACTTGGAATTGGGGTGTTGTTGGGTGCGATCATCGCAATCGCAACGTTTTACCTTCCAAATTTGAACAAAGAGTCAACACCTGTTACTGGTTGATAGATACTTCTGCCCAGCGTTATTGGCTATCCCTCTGCCGCTATCGAAGGCTGGCAGTACAAATACAAATTATAAATAGGTACGAGAAGAAACCAGCCAGACTTACCAACATCGTGCATTCGGCGCACTGAAACAGATATCGTTGGCAGCAATAGCACAAGGAATGAGAGACTGGAAATAAAACCAATCCCTAAAATTCCATCGAGGATTGCAGAGAGCACATCAACAAGAAATATAAATGCAATGAACCACCAAAATTCAGGCCTAGTGGCCCGCCCTGAAAAGTTTGTATAGTTGCTAAGCCCCGAACTAGCCGCCTCTTTTATATCCATAATCCCACCCTAACCAATCCCTCTGACTTTTCCCAAGCTATTTTGGGTAATTAGTCACTAATAGAACTCCAACTCACCCCTAATTTATCCACACTAGCATCCAAAAAATCATCCACAAAAGTTTTCACATTTATCTTTCGCCTGCCTAACCCGATCACCTTCATCAAGTTGCAATATGGCTGCAGCCATGTTCATTGATTTTCCAATACAAATTGGAAATAAGGTGAAAGGGGGTACTGATGACATGAGACTCATTGATATTGCAGCGCTAGCCGTTGCAATAGCCGAACTTGTATTGACATACAAGGTGATGCGAAAGGATCAACGCGAAAGCGACGATACCTAATCAGTAGTACTACTGGAATCGTATCAGGCGATCGGGTCGAGGGCGTAGAAATACGCTTTCGACCCGATTTTATTTTAAAAACAGAAAAGACCCTGAATAATCAAGGTCTTTTCGCTCAGCGATACCAAGGCAAAGTACTTTTGTATTTCAGGTGACCAACCCGTACCTAACCGTTTCTTTACACAAAAAGTGTAGAGCAGAAGTATTAAAGCAGAAAAATCAACTACTCGGAGTTACTTTTGCCACAGCGTTATTGGCTATCCCTGTTCCGGCATGGATGCCCAGCTTGCTATTTTGAAGAGTTCGCCAACGAAAGTATTTAGTGCTCGAAATCAGTGGCCCATGCAGAGGGCGTCAAACTCCTCTGGCCACTGATTCGCCACACTTGTAAAACAAGATGGACCCGAATTTCTTCGAGTCCATTTTGCCGTCAGCCAATTAGCATCGCAAGCATAACACAACATTACAAAAACAAAATGGACCCGGAAATACTCAGGTCCATTTGTGTTGTCAGCCAACCATTTCGAAATTTACCACACTTGTAAGTCAACAATAACTTTGAAGCGCTCGCAAGAGAAAAACTACGCAGCGTTACTTAATGGGAGTCTTCCCCTATGACCCGGTAGGTCTTTTACTCTGAAACTTTCATCTGTACAGTAGATAATAGAGTCTGAAGAAAGCCACCGCACTCCTTACTGAAAGGCGTTATTAACATGTCACAGACCCCGGCCGAAGTCCTTGGCATTACTGGTACTGATTTCGTTATGTTTAGCACCAGTTGGTGCGGATACTGCAAGCGGTTAAAAAGTCAGCTAAATGAGGCCGGTATTAATTTTCGTGAAGTAAATCTTGAAGAAGAGAGCCAATACGCGCCACTTGTTGAATTAGTCAATGGTGGTAATCAAGTTGTACCAACGCTACTTTTCGCCGATGGTTCTTCATTAACCAACCCATCAGTAATTGAGGTTAAAAAGAAGATTGCATCATTGCTTTGATAGCAGTTAGCCTGATTCATTGTTTGCCCATATCTGCCCATTGATGCCCACCTACCGCCCCGGGCCAACCATTTAGTGCTCGAAATCAGTGGCCCCTACAAAGGGCGTCAAACTCCTCTGGCCACTGATCCCACTACACCATTCCCCCGGCTGCGAATAATGCTTAGGAATGGCGTAATTCAAGCTCTAAAATCAATTAGCTGTGGATATATCTTGATAAAACAAAATGGACCCGAAAGTTATCGAGTCCATTTTGCCGTCAACTAATTTGCGACGTAAGGATAACACATCATTACAAAAACAAAATAGACCCGAAAGTTATCGAGTCCAATTTGCCGTCACCTACTAGGTAAAAATATAATAACACAATGAAATAAACAATAACTTTGCCGCACTCGCAAGAGAAAAACTACACAGCGTTACTAAATGGAAATCTTCCCACACCTACCGCCGCTTTATATCCCTAGCTATCACCCACGCCCAATAGAAGAGAGCCAACTGCAACGGCAATCTGGCATAGGCAAATAACGGTGATGGCATTGCGCGATCACTCCATGTAATTGCCATATTTATATTTGCTGGAAAGACTGCAATAAATAATAAGAGGGCGCTATAAGCACCCAATAAACGCAGAGGCCTTCCCCAAAACATAACGCCAAGTGGTGCCAACAACATCGCTGCAATCACAAGCTCTGCCAGACCACTGAGATAGACCCAAAAGCGCGGATCCCCTGGCAAGAACCCAGGAACTATTGCATCTAGTGACTTTGGAAATAGAAAGTGAGCGATGCCTGTAACAATTAACATGATCGCCATGCCACGACCGGCGTTCTTTGATTTCATGAAACCTTCCCGTGCATGGTTAATTGTGTGAGTTTAGTGCTGGTTAGCGTGAGAGGGGTTTTACGCAGCCGTTTAAAGCTCCTGTCAATAGCCAAATATGTGAACGGAATCAACATCAATATCCTTTACTTTTTCAGCAAAGAAGGCACCAACTCTATTTTCCACTGACAAAAAAATCTTCTGCTTGGAGCCCTTAGCCGTAACCCTAAGAATTGGAACCATAAGAAATAAATGACGTGCATCTGGGCAAATGTGAGTCTTCCAAACATCTAGCAGGTCCATGTTATTCGCAATCGTTTTTCCTCTTTCTACCTCAAAGAGAATTCCCCCACCAGAAACCGGTCTATAGAAATCAGGGCGAATACCAGCAACTTTAAAATTTGCAAATAAACCTTTCTTTTCCGTGGTGAAACCCAATTCAAGGATTTTACTAGAAATCGCCTTTTGGATCGCATGGCTCGATGCGCCGAATTGATGCGCATCCGCAATTGCTTTACGAATTTCAGTACTCGATAGAATTACTCGCAGTTGTTCTGCTGCCTTTTTTACGACCCCCAAATTAGTAGTGAGCTCGAGGTTGTGCCTGAAAAATACAGCGTATTGCGGTTCATATTTCACTTTTGCAGCTTATTGATAAAATTAAGCTAAAGCTAGCTCTCCAGATAAGATTAATCTATATTTTTATGTGTATATCTAAACGTTTTCCAGTTTTCCTAATTCAAATTCCAAGCGGGTTGGTTTAGAGTCTTCAAGGGACCTTAGACGCATGCATTACGTTTCAGCCAACTTATCCCATACGCGATTGCTAGCTCTCCATATCATATAAGGGCGTGCATTCCCTTGGTGCATACCACAATCAAGAAAAATATCACCCGTAATTACAAGACTTAAGAACGATTCATAATTGATTGCATTTCCAAAGATAATTCTTTCATACTCACCTTTGTTATTCTTTAAACATCGAAACCAACCTAATTGATTGAATTTCCTTTCTAATTTCAACTTAAGGGTTTCTTCTCTCCATCTAGCCAAAACTATTTCACCATGATGAAACTCGGGGGCCACGGAGATCTTTCTGCTATCCTTACCAAATCGATATATTGCGACTATATTTCCAAAATCATCAATCGCTAATCTTTGACCAGCGTCATTAAATTCACCGTATTTTGGAAAAACTTTGCCTGACCAAGAGAATCGACCTCCTTTTTTTGGATTTGGAACTCCGAACATCTGCAAAAATTCGTCGCGGGACATCTTTTTTAATGCACCAGAGTAAAGTGATTCATCAGGTGACCAATCTCCAAATGAAGTCTTTCCGACACTATATTTCTTCATCTCAAAACCCTCGAAATCAGGTTCATTGATGCCATTAACATTCAAACCCATGGCTTTGGTTAGCCAATCCCCTTCCCTTCCGTCATGAGTCGAGTTGAACTGGGACAGGTCTGGTTTCTTACCTTTGACATTCTTTGTGAATCTTTCTTCAATCCGCGCTTTTATCGTGTCTCTATCTGAATTCATATTGGGCATCCTTATGACTCTCCGTAGTACAAAGTGTACTTAGCGTATTTGTCAGCCTCATTGAATACAATCCCCTCATGGCTTTCACCTTCATCGACTTGTTTGCAGGTATCGGGGGCATTCGACTCGCATTCGAAAGCCAAGGAGGGGACTGCGTCTTTAGTTCCGAATGGGACAAATTTTCGCAAATCACTTATGCGGCAAATTTTGGTGAAACTCCTGATGGTGATCTCACTCAAATCGATGAATTCGATGTTCCTCGGCATAATATTTTGTTAGGCGGTTTCCCATGTCAGCCATTTTCCCAAGCAGGTCACAAGCGGGGATTTGAAGATACAAGAGGGACTTTGTTTTTCGACGTTGCTAGAATAGTTGCAAAGAGAAAACCCGAAATAATTCTGCTTGAAAATGTAAAGGGGTTCCTCGGTCACGACAAAGGAAACACGTTTAAGGTAGTCAAGGAAACTCTAGAAGATCTCGGATATAACGTATTTCATAAAGTTCTGAATGCACGGGATTTTGGCGTACCCCAAAATCGTGAACGAATCTATATTGTGGCCCTCAATAAGAGAAAATTGGGAAGCATAGGTTTCATATTCCCTTTTGGGAGTAGAAAAGAAACTAGACTTGGAAATATTCTTGAAACTTCTGTTGATGAAAAATACACTTTGTCGAACAAATTGTGGCAAGGACACCAAAGAAGGTTAAGAGAGCATCGTGCAAAAGGGAACGGCTTCGGGTACAGCCTTTTCAACAGAGATTCAACATACACGAGTACGATTTCTGCTCGCTATTACAAAGATGGTTCTGAAATTTTGGTGGAACAGGCAAATAAGAATCCTCGCAAATTAACTCCTCGCGAAGCGGCGCGACTTCAAGGCTTTCCTGAAAGTTTTATAATTCCAGTGAGCGACAATCAAGCTTATAAGCAATTTGGTAACTCAGTTGCAGTGCCTGTCGTCAAAGCAATAGCAAGAGCTATGGTAAAAATCCTAGAGGCACCCGATAGTAGGATAAGTTTTCAAGATTGGAAGCAGGACGAACTCTTGTAGCTATCAAAAATTTCTAAAGATTTTAATTGGTGCAGTCATGGTCGAAGACCCTCCACCCCCGCCCTGATCCCAGCCCCACGAAGTGCAATCAATAAATGTGTCGAGATTAGTAGCAAGCCATCTATTCTTATCGGTTCTTTTTATTACGTATCTGACTGGCATTCCAAGCCGATTCGATAGCATCGAATACCAAAATATTCTGCGAGTATCCCAACCGAAATATTCTTCTCCATTCTTTTCAAAAGGGCTTTTACCCTTGACTTCACACATTGCCAGACCATTCTTTTCGATCAAAAAGTAGTCGAGGTCCAATATTTCCTTACTGTATGCTCCTAAGAAAATATCAAGGAAGAATCTCGTTGCATACAGTAATTCCAATTCGACCAGACTAAAATTCTTAAACGCATTCTTAAAAATACTTTTTTTTTCGAGGGTGCCTCGCCTAGCTCTCGACTTCTTACGCAAGCCCAAAGTTATCTCATTTTCTGCGATAGATTGCTTAACACTTATAAAAGTTTCTTTGCTTTTTTCAAAACGAAAATAAGCAATATCTGGTACAAGAATCTTCCTACTTACATCTATACGCTTTTTATTGCCAGTCCGAGTGTATCCAATCGATCTGGCAGTGAAATCCATAGTGGAGTGACTCTTAGGTATAACTTTGAGATAATAGAGAGATTGGACTTCTTGCAGTTTAGCAATTTTAGAGAATACGCGAATGTACTTCGATTCCGAGATTGAATCTATTGTCGTATAGACGTAGTTATTATTTGGTAAGGTTCTGTCATCTGATGGTATTCCTATAAATTGGCCTCCCAGCAATAATTTCTTGCCGCGTTTGATAGCGTATTTATAAAATTCTTTTTCTGTAACGAAACCCTTCAATCGACGCGTCCAATAGTCGTTGTTTTCAGCTCTATCGTCATTTCGCTTCGTGATGGAAGTAGAAAATACGATTCTTATGGATTTCAATATCTCACTCTTGGACATCCGCTTATCCTTCCAAGATAAATGATTGCTGAATTGCTTTTCAGTATTTGGCGCTGCGCTCGGTTTAGCTGACAGGTGTGTAGTTTCACGCAACAAGTAATTCCTTGTCAACGACTTCATGTCCAACCTGTGTCATCTTTCCTAAGCTGCGCTTGCGCCTTCTACGGTGGTAGGTTTCTTCAATCTACGTAACGATTGCGATTCGAAGCTCTTCTTGAGATTCCCATTTCTTGGAATTCAGGACGTTGTTTTGCAGAAGCGAATGAAATGACTCTATTCGAGCGTTATCACCAGCTGCGCCCACCCTTCCCATCGATCCACGTACTCCGTTCGTCCTTAAAGTATGAAGAAAGGCCTCAGAACGGAACGGCGCTGCCGCGGTCGCTACGACAGATGGTGCCTTTGAGTCTTCGCAGGGTGATTGCATTGCGAAGAGCTGAGACAGCAAGATCTGAGGTCGCTTTTGCCGATCCGATCCATTGCTTAGCCATAAGCCCTAATGACCAACTTGGTTTTAAAAGAGAATCATCAGAATTCTCGTTTGGTGTAACTGGGTGCGTACTGGGTGCGTACTTGGTGCCCTCGAATCATCGAATAGCGTTGGCTCACAAGGAAGATCCATGATTTTTAGCCTAATCTTCTTTATCCAGTTTTCCCAATATTAGTGCACAGTAGCCTGAAAATTACTTAAGCAAGCCCACCCATTCATTTTCTAAAAGTGCCCCAATAATGTGATAGTCCTTTGGCTTGATCGCATATGTTGACAAGAGAATTGCAAAACGGTCATCCTGTGACGAATCTTCAAATCTATCGCCCATAACTTCGCTTATGCACGTTCGAACTTCAGAAGAAGGGATCTCCCCCAGTAAACGCTGTCCTTGCTCCCGAATTACAACTGCTGGGCGTCCAATAGCATAAAGAGTCCACATTTCAAGTTCAGATTTGGTCATGTCATCCGCGCGACCAATCAAGTGCCTTTTCTCTAGTCTTTTCACAGCATTTGCAATTCGTGAGCGTGGAAGTTTCTGAGGAGTATTTGGATATACGGCTCGCCCATAAAGTTTCATAAGTCTTGTGCTAGTGATTGGACCTTCTGTCTGAATGATATTCAGTACCGCTGCATCAACAATCCATTCATTTTCTGGAGTAGGTGGATCAAGCGGTCGAACTTTCCATGCGATGTGCTTAGACATGAGTGTGTCACTTCCATGATCCTCAACTGTTGGCTCAACAGTCCACTTATTTGCTAAGACTTTTCCAACAAGTATTTGATCAGATTGATTTAATCCTACTTTTGCCGCGTCTCTAACATTCTCATCCGAGTCGGTGGTTAGACTCCACAGCAAAGATATTGCCTCTTCGGTTCCGATCTGACCTAACTCAATCGCTGCAGCCCAACGAAGGGTCGTATCGCTACTAAAAGCATGTTTTCCTAAATCCTCAAAATCTACAGTGACATCAAAGAAGTCTTTTCTTTCAGACATTGTATAAATTACTATTCTTCCTTATGATGCGAATGAAAAGTTTGCACCATCTGTCCAGATATGTACTGAAGGAAGTCGCCTGGCTGCGAAACGGCATCTTTGAGTAATCTAATGCCACCCTCTGCATAGCGCTCAGCGATTTCAAATCGTTCTTCCTGGTCAAGAAGGCTCTCAGTACTTCCTGTTTCTGCAAATTGAATAGCTGACATAAGTAATTCGTGCTCAGGTTTTACATACTCGACACGAGCACCTGTGCCAGATTTCTGTATCGAATCAACTTTGTTTCCATTGCTAAAGCCATAGCACATGGCAAAAATAAACAAATCTAAGTTTGTAGGGGGCTTGCCAATTCCTGCAAACTTTTTGCCAAGAATTTCATATGCCTCCTTGGAATTCTTATCGAATTCAAGGATGGTTTTTTTGGATTCTCTTTTCATTTCACGAGCTCCAATCGAGTTTCTCCGCTAACCTCATCGAAGATAATTTCTAGAACTTTCGGTTTCATGTGTGCAAGAGCAGCTGCTACATCCGGATTGTATTCGGCGTCTGTCATGAGCATGAGGATTTGATTTCCATCGCGTTCGCCTTCCGAATTAAGAGCATTTGCTAGAACATCGGAAACAAACTCCTTCACTTCTGCATCAAGGCGCCCAAGCGGGCTGTCAATAACCATTGGATAACTGAAACCAGCGACATCACTTAAGGTTAATGAGAACGCAAAGGCAAGACAGGCAGTTTCGCCTGCTGATAGATGGGATCGCATTTCAACACCATCATTGTTATAGACCAGTACTTTATAGTCTTCATCAATTTGAACGGGCTTGTAAGTCATTTTCTTCCAGATCATCGCTTGGAATTCGTCATTGAGGTTTGAAGCAACTTTATTTCGTACTTGATCGCTGAAACTTACGTAGAGTTCCTTCGCTACTTCTAGGGTTTTCTGAGCAAACTTTTGACGCCTCAATACTGCTTGAGACTTCTCTTTCAATGCTGCCTCGTTCTCAATCAGTTTTTTGACTTCTCCAAGTTTGCCTCGCTGGTCTTCTAACTGACGTTCCAGATTTCCAATTTGCATTAAGACTCTACCGAGCGCATGCTTTGTGTCTTCATACTTGATGGCAATAAACGCTACATGTGCATCGTCATTCCCTAACAACTTTTGCTTAACGGTTTGAAGTTCATCCATGGCCTTTTGCTCTTCTTGAGCTGAGGCCTTAATTCGCTCCTGTGTTGATTTAAGAGTTTCAAAACTTGAGTCGATTCTGGCTTTAATAAAGGAAAGTGGTTGTTGTAAATCACTCAAAGTTAAACCAATATCTGAAAGTTCGTTGAACTTCTTCAACAGTGCTTCAACATGTGTACAGGCTTCAGAAGATGACTTCAGATCTCTTCCGCATATACATTCTTCCAGCCTCAAAAGCTCTTCAAGAGCCTCGGGTTTATATGGCGGAGGTAAAATGTTATTTTGTTTGGCCTTTTTGATTTCAGCCTCGAGTTTTTCGAGTTCGCTAGAAAGCATCAAAACTGGACCGATTCTTAGTGCCCAGGCATGAAGTTCGTTCTGGGCATCACTTCCACGCTTGTTCGCCGATTCCGCTTGGCTGTCTAACTGCTTGCGGAGAGCAATATCTTTTTGAATAGAGGCTATATCCCCCATTTTTTGCTGCGCCTCGTCAAGATTTTCATCTAAGTCCACACGAGCTTTGATCTTTGAATTCAGATCGCTATCAATTTCGGCTATTTTATTTTCGATAAACTCATAATCCTTGCGTAATGCTTCACCCTTAACTCCCGCCACAGCACCAGCTTCTTTAATCAGGTCTTGATTGACAGTCGTTAGGTGTTCTACAAGTTTTTCTAGTTGATCTATGTTGGCGATTTCTAATACTGCCTTTTTCACAAAAGCTGCCTCAGTCTCTTTGAAAAATCTATGGAGATGTTCACCGTCAAAAAGGAAATAGTGACTAAAGCGATCTGGGAATATTTTTTCCAGCCATAACTCAGGATTGGGATCCTTTTGGTAACCTTTTCCTTTGTCTTCCGAAGTTAGGACCGTCAGTTCAGACGAGGAAAATTGGACATCCTTCGAATCTGGGCCAGTCTTCACAAACCTAGCTTTACGCTCTAATTGCGCCAATCTAGAATTCCCGAGATCCAAGTCAAGGCGGACCAAAACTTCGATTATGTCCCCCTTGCCAGCTTCTTTCAATGCACTGAAAGATACAAAAGTGACTGGGTCGGTCTTGATCTCATCTTTAGCTAATTTATTTGTAAACGCCCACGTGATCGCTTTTAGTAAATTAGTCTTTCCAGCACCGTTACGACCTTTGATGACGGTAAAACTCTTTTCAGATTGATTTAATTCAATTTCAATCTTCTTGTGCTGTCTAAAGTTTTCAAGGGTGATTCTAGAGATTCTCACTCCTTGGCACCTTTGGAATCAGGATTCCAGTCTTTGGCATTAGCTTCAATAATTTCTTGATACTTTCCCTTATATTGAGGATTGTGTACATTTGTATTTGCTAATTCAAAATTAAATAAAGCACTTAGGCATTTCTTGATTTGTTCGTCACCCTCGAACTTGGCTATTCCTTGAGCAACTACAGTGGCATTAGCTCTCATTTTCCGGCTCCCATTTCAATCATTCTAGCTAATACCATACCTGAAATTTGTTCAGAATTGAGAGAATCACTCGCAAATTCTTCGATTCGATTCAGTTCTTTGAGCATAATTTTCTTTGCTGCATTCGAAATTTCAAGTGCGGAAGCTTTGGAAAATATAGGCGCTACAACCATGTCGTAAATGATCGCTTTTTCTTTACCTACAGATCTACGCAACAGCCGCCCACGTCTCTGAATGAACTCCCGAGGGTTACTTGTACTCGCCAAAATAATTCCAAGTCTTGCCGACGGGATGTCAACTCCTTCATCCAAACATTTCATGGCAATCAACATTTGAATATGGCCCGATTCGAAACTTCGCAATATCCAGTCTCGCTCACTCATACCTCCGAATTCGGGCTTAGGGGTAACTCCTTCCTCGCCGGTGAAAGTTCTATAAATGATTCCACGCGTAGCAACGATGTTAATCACTTCATTAATTTGCTCTCGATCGCTGCAGTAAACGAGACACCTACTTATAGAAGATATCTTTGTTAGCAATGTCGCCAAAGCTGAAAATTTACCGTGGGCAGTCTTCAATATTGCCGCCCGCTTGAATTGAAGCTGCTCGAGTCTTTCATTTTTTGGAGAATCTGCATCTTTCCTGGACTCAATAATAATCTTCTTGGTTAGCTCTAAGTACTCATCCATTTCCAACTCATCAAGATCTATGAACTGAGGGTGATATTCATAAGGGCAAAGCGGAGTTAGATTTGTTTGAGGGTCGATCCAATTCAGTGCTTCATGTATTCCGAAGGTAAATACAACTCCCTTGAAATAACTGTTTAGTAAATCGGTCCCAGGTTCATCAAACCAACGGTTTGGAGTTGCAGTAAGTCCTAACCTCGCTTCAATCCCATCGTTTAATGCTTTTCTAAATACTGGCGCCCCAAGGCCATGCATTTCATCAGCAATGATCAAGTGATTATCCGTCAATCCAATTAACTTGTTTATGGCTTTAATAAAATCACCAGATGAAGCTGTATTTTGAATTGATATAACTACACAGTGTTCTCTTAAGCCAGATGAGATTTTCGAACCTAAATCCCTAACTAATTCTCGCCATGGCTTAGCTTCAAATGTAGTTATTGGATCCAGGTCCTTCATGATTTCCCGCCATTGAGAACCGATAGTTTGGGTGGGAGCAATTATGAGAGTTAAAGAACTGCTTTTCCCTTTTTTCCAATGCTCTAGGCATTCTCTAGCGGTAAAAGTTTTCCCTGTCCCTGTCGCCATTTCAAGAATTCCTTGGAAATCTGAATTGGCCCAAGCATTTATTGCATCTATTTGATAGGAACGGGGACTTTTACGTTTCTCGTTGGTGGCACTCCTTAGACCTTCAAGATCCAGTTCCTCAATCTTCTGTGGTGCTAGTTCAATTAGTTTTTGTTTAACTGCTTTGGGAAGTTGAATGGACTCAAATCCATCCTCATCTGAGCAGTTCCAATATTTCTCAAATAAGTGTTCATCATGAGAAATCCAGCCTTCATTTCCTGGAATCCATGATCTAAAGACTTTGAACTCTTCGATATTCTGAGTCCAGCCCATCGCTGTTTCATTTACGGAACCACTAAAACTCAACTTGTTCCCAAGGTTATCCTCCAGAATTCCTACCTTTGAATGGAAAATACCAACCCCTAAACCTATTTTTCTCGGAATAAGCACGCGAATCTCGAGATGGCCTTCACGTAACATCCAGGCCAATGCACGTAAGTGGTCGTATGCGATAACTGATGAAAGATTGTTTACGTCATCCAATGCCTTTGAAAATTCGTCCGAAATCAAATCGAGCTTGACTTCATTAGAGGCATTCTTCAAAACCTCAAAATCTGCAGGAGACAGCGCAGGACTGGTTATGAGTTTCATCGTCCCGCCATTACTTATTAAGCCCGCAATTCCCCGAGCCGCTAGCGCAAGAACCTGTGACGAGAAATATCCGGATAGCCTCTTGTAGTTAATAGCTTCCTGCAAGACTGGGATATAGAAATTCCGCAAGACATCATTTTGGCGATCGCCTGAATCATATGCACTAAGAAGTTCCAACTCTGTAAAAGTCACTTACTGAGGTCCTCCTGGTTCTCGCTGACTGACTTCCTGGGCAGGTAAGAAGCATTCTCATCTTGGCCCCTGTGCTTGGCAAAGATACTCCAAGGAACTGACAAAGACTGTATTTGGTAGGCATCAATTTCGCTCAAAGGGCCAATAAATTACTCGTATCCGCGCCCATTTGTATGAAAGACTGGCCGCGCGATTGGTAACGAGCCAGCTAAGGGGCTTATCGCTCAACTTCTTGCCTAAGAAAAAATATTACGGTGGGCTGACATCGTTGCTCGCTTATTGTCAACCCCTTCAATTACCCTTCTGCCATGTACTTCAATCCCGTTCGCGTAATGGATCTTGCAGGTAGGCTTGATGCGATTTTAAATCAAAAGCCGATGCGTGCAGAGCATGCACGCCAAGAAATCTTGAGTGAGGAAGAAAGGGTTCCCCTTACGGCGATAATCGAAGTTTTTGAACATTTAGGTCGCGGGTACACATTTGAGAATATTTCGAAGCAAGGAGAATCGATTTTCTTTAATACAGCCATGGATATCGACACCACCCACCAAATGCCGAAAGTGGTTCTTGGTGAAGCGCTTATCGCAACTCTTGAATCAAGCGAACAACTTGTCGCCAGCCAATACACCAACAGCGATTGCCCCGGAATTCGTCTCCTTGTGGCTAACGCCACCGTAAATCCGAAAGTTCTCAAGCATTTGAGCCATGACATTTGTTGCCTCGTACGCGCGGCGGTCGCGCTCAACAAGAAGACTCCGCAGGCGGTACTGGATGCGCTCACTCGCGATCCCTTTATTCACGTAAGAGAACTATCTATCAATGCACTCGGCGAAGATCCGTATGAGGGGGGCGATGATTCATATCTAGTTTCACTCACCGCTGACCAATGCAATTGTTACCAGGTATGTGATAATTTAAACGAGTTTGATGATTTCTTCATCAACGCAGGTCTTGAAATTCCAATGATTGCTATTCCTTTTAGGGATGCCATTCAAAATTATGGCAAGTGGTGGTGGGGTACTCAACCACAACCAATTCCACAATTTGATTATATGATGGAGAGCGTTGATTACTTAAGAAATCCGGTTCCAGCACAATATGTCATTAACCACTGGGGCCACGGGGTAAATAGCTATGGTCTCAATATGCGCATCGTGGGTGGAGAGATCGCTATTATGGCTCAGGTCCTTTGGGGTGGCGCTTATGGCGATAACAAGAAAGATACACAACTTTGGGATGATCTGTGTCAGATCGTCGATAATTTTCTGTTGCTTGATGATTCGAATTTTCATTCTGCCGCTGTGCAACGCAAGTACTTAATTCAATACTCCGACTTTCGCATTGGCAACCATCCAATACTTGAAGTTTTTGAAAATGGCACATGGCATATTCAAGAGGGTCCGTGGAGTGAGAGCTCGGAGCAAATTGATATTAGTGACATGCTAGTTATTCCCCACAAATCAGACCCAGACCCATGGGGGGAGCTTCTCAAATTTATGCGGAAAGAGCTCGGATATATAGCGGCACTTAATCCAGATAACCCAGAGCTAACTTCTGATTTAGTTGCCTATGCCGACATCAGTGAAGGCGTCTATCAAGTAGTTCTTCTCATATACTTCTCTGATGAAGGAAACTTTTACCGTAGTAAAGGTAAATGGAAAAAACTCTCTGATGAACACTCTATAAACCTAGATGATTTGATTACATACAATGTATTGCCAACTTTTACTGCCATATTTGACCAATCAGAAGAAGATGGCATCCCTCTGCCTGTTAAAGAGATGTTCGAACACGAGGTTCCTGGATCAGTAGAGGGAGAAGCACCTCCAAGAAGTTCAAAGGTAGAAACGGAATCCTCTAAAGCAGTATTAGGTATTGCTACAGGAATATATGGAGTAGGCGAGGGGACCCTACAGTTTGTTGTTGTCTATGATGGGACTTCACCAAAGTTCATGTTCCCTAGTCGTTTCCCAGATGATGTTATAGAAGATACTTTGACAGCTATAGGGTGGAGGATTGCTAATTATGTAGGTGACCCTAATGACCTAGATGATTTTGTAGATTCTTTTGGGTACAACACTTCTAATAACATCTCTATCTTTGACCCATATGACAATATTGACTTAGCATTTGTTAGTGCACGAGATATAATCAACGTAGATAATGGTCTTGATGACGATGCCGAGGTAGTTGTGTACGACCCGATAATGCCTAAACAAGTAGAGGAATCAGGTGAGTAGCCATAGCCTTCACGCCAGATAACCCAGAACTATCTTCTGATCTAATTGTCTTCGCTAATCTTGACGAAGATATAGACCATTCATGAATTGTGAACGTCGAAACAAATTATTCAGATGTTACTTACACAGCGAAACAAATTTACCTAGGCCGGTTTGCCCACGGAAGTGCCAGTGTGTTGCGAGCTTGCTTCACTCTAGGATTGGTTCTGAAGTTGCCTAAAATAAAGACCACACCTCTCCGGCAGTCAAGATCCCGTAAAAAGTCACATCTAACCGCGCCTAAGAGCCAAGCAAAGAATGAGGAATGATTTAACTTGTTGAAGAAGGCAGTTAATGAAATCGACCGGTCTAAAATTGAATATGCATTCAATCTCTAACTAATTTCTTCAAGAATTCTTTTCCACCTGCTTGGCGCAGGTCATCACTTGAGCCACAAATAATTAGCAAATCCCTTGCTCTTGTTATGGCCGTGTAAAGCATGTCTTTCTTCATATCCTCATTTTTCCAACCATTGATGGCGACAATCACGGCACGTCTTTCAAGCCCTTTGATCCCATTTACGTGCCCGTAGAAAACAGAATCCTCGTTGAAAAATGATTGCCAATAATCCAGTCGCTTAACACCCTCTGCAAGTTCTTTCTGAATTGGATGTCTTGACCCCGTTGCAATGAGGCAGATGTCCCCGGGCTTCCAACCTTTCGAAAGGAGCTCTGCAATTTTCTTATCAGCTTCAGCAATGGACTCTTCGCGGGTGGTTTCAACAAATGCAACAGGCGGTCCATCTAATCCAATTAGCAACAGAGGGTCTTCAACGCATAACGCGGCAAGTTCTGCAATTGGAAGCGAATTTCTAAGGTTTTGGTCGAGGTGTATCGGTGCTAACTGCAATGGAATATCTTTGGCATGTCGGAAAATCCCTTGGCGAATATCTCCGAATGCAAAGATTTTTCCGTTAACCGGATCTTTAAGCGATGCGAGTACAACTCCCCACCATTCTTGGTGGAAATCTTGTGCTTCATCAATAATGACAACATCGAATTTCTTTTCCAATGGCACATCATTGAGGGCAGAAATAACTTTCCCTGGCAATTCAATGTCAAAGTAATGGTCATCATAAGAATCGCTTTTTATCTCGAATCCCCAGTACTTCTGTAGTGAATGAAGGGTTGCGACGTATTCTGGCCGTTCAGCCTCGGGGAAATCAGTTACTTTGCGTTTCAAGTATTCGGCTAACCCATAGTTATAGCAAAGGAAGAGAACTCTTTCTCCCGCTTTAGCTCTTCTCCGCGCTTGTTCAAGGGCAACAAAAGTTTTGCCACATCCGGCTGCACCAAGAACTGAAAATCTATTCATCGCTTTACAAAGGTCTATTACTTGATATTGCCTCTCGGTTAAATGCTGGAGTTCTGACTCTCGCTCAATTCCAAGTTCCATCAAAGATTTTTGCGCAGCAATTGCCTGGCCCAGAACCTTCAAAAATGCCATGAATTTCAATCGCATTTGGCCTAAAAGTTTGATCTCGGAGATCAGTAATTAGGCGATCACCTATTGTTGCGAGGTCGACTTTATCGTTAACAATTCTGCGAGGAATATCTGGTCGGAAATAAGTAGTTGGAATATCAGCGTATGGAAACACAATTGAAGGGCGGGCGGTGAAGTGTCGCAAACTCGATTTTGTTTCAATGAATTTCTTGAGTTGATAAAGATTCCTAGTTACTTGGGTGATTGGATCGATATTTCGACTGCCGTGCTTATCTCTTTGGGTAAAAGTTGAATCCTCATTTGGCGAAATGTCCCCACCTTTAACCTCGACAATGCTTATTCCGACATCCGGTATCGCCACTATGAAATCAATTTCATGTCGGATATCAGATTCAAGAATTACAAGATTACAAATTACCGCTGCGTCTATCGGCAGTTGGTCCATCAATGCATTCCAAACCTCGCGCTCAGAATGATCGGCGAAGGTTGGTTCGACAGGAAAAGAGCGAGGGCTCATCAGCTAATCTGTCGCTGGTTTTTCATTTGCATATCCTTGCTTAGGCTTCACAATATGGGCAACCCCACCGGCTTCTTCATGCGTGAACTCGGCGTAAAGATCTGCCAACTCCTCCTTGAGAAGTTTCTCATCGAATGAAGTCTTGCTCTTTAGCTCACGTACCCACTTGCAAACGTTTTCTACACCGGCTGCGTCGGCGCAGTAAGTCTTAACATTGGCTTCGACAATATCCATGTCCCATTTAGCGACAGCTATAAAACCTAAAAGACGTAAGTTCTGTGCATGGAGAGTTTCTTTAGAAGTCTTACCTTCTTTTACACTTGAAATAATAACTTCTAGAGAAGTTCCAAATTGTGCAAGTTCAGGGTTTATTACTTCTAAAGAAGTGTCAAATCCTTTAGGGCTAATCCAACGGAATGAGCCAGCAACAGATTCTTTAACCATTTGGTACTTGGCATATAAGTCGGGATGAGAAAGCTCGAATTTTTCTTTATCGAAAATCAGTTTAGCTTTCTTCTCCTGCTTTACGATGATATGGCTGACTTCTTCATCTTGGTCTAGGGCTTCAATGAAGATTTCTTTAATCGCTGATAAGAGCCTAGTGCACTCCTTAAAAACCACTTCTGTGCGAAGGTATTTCTCATGCCACGCCGTGATTTCTGCAGTAGGCAATTTAATTTCAGCAACTGAAATTATTTCTTTAAAGTCTTTCGCCTTACTGCAGAAATCAATGTTTGCATTGGCTTCTGCAGCAAGGGATTCTGCTTTAGCAATACAACTGTCCAGCGTTGCGTCATCGAATTTAAACCATTCTCCACTTATGCAATTGTTGGCATAAAGGCGATGGAGAATGTTTTCAATCGATGAAACTGCGGCGGTCTTAACTACTTTATAGACGCTGAGTTCGCGCGGATTACCGGTTTGATGTTCTGATGCGCGTTCATCACTACTGCGATCTTCACCTTCTCGAACTAAACCAACCTTGACATAATTACTGATTTCTTTAGTAAGGACATCTTGCTCGCGAATAAAGTAGATTTCGCCCGGAGTTAAGTTAATTGCCATTTGCGACCTCCTTAGGCAGTCTGTGATGATGGTGGATTGATGAAGGTGGTAGCTGATGTTATTAGCCAGTTAACGAAGTTGCTGTTAAAAAGCGCATCGGGCCCGCGATTCGCACGGATCACACTGATTGCGTGATCGGGTGCGTATCCATCTTTGATAAGGATGAGTGCAGTAACGAGTCCCGAACGATTAAGACCCGCTTGGCATCGAATGAGTACGCGATCACCCTGTTTCCATTGGGCGTGACCGAAGTCGACTGCTTGACGCAAACGGTCAAGGTCGATGTCTGAGATCGATGCATCTGGAACTCCGTAGCGAAATTCCTGGACGTTCCAGTCGGCAGGTCTTGCCCAGGCATACATGGTGACAATGGAATCAAAAGGCAAGTCCGTACGCGCATTGTTATTTGTTTTTGCGTAATGGATAACGTCGAAGTCATCGGTGCCTCCTTGAAATAAGTTAGGAACGATTTGGGAATATAGATCTGGGTACATGGATGTCTCCTTAGTTCGAATAATCGGGATCAATTGATGGATCCACTGGTTGGTTGCGGAAATTCTTTCCGCGAGATGTGCGTGAGTAGTTCTCGGTAGTGCGCTTGAGCGAATATCCGATCTCATCGTTTTGCGCAGATGTGGCGAGCGCATCCATTTCATCGGCTTCGGCGCGGATGATTTCAAGTGATTGCGCACTGCGATCATCTGTGACAGGGATAAGGGAGGCTTCGCGGCGGAGTTGATCTGCGGTATTCTTCAAACGAGCCGATGCTGAGCGGCTATTACCGCTTCGCAACTCTTCGATGGCGCTAGCCTTTTCATTTTGTGCGGTGAGAATCAAACGTTCTGCGCGCACGATGGGATCTGCAATGCGGCCTTTAGCCACATCTTCAGGGACGACGTTGACTTGAATCGGCATAGATACCGTAATTTCCTGCATATCTGCGATGTTTAGATATTCCAGAGTTATATCGGCGATTGTGCAAAGGCCAAGTGCTGGCATGCCGGGAACTTCGATATCGATAACGAAGCGTCGGTTTTCACCGGCGTATATGTCACCGAGTTGGACAACGTATGTGTCCTTATCCATCCAATACGGCAAGCGTTGCAAGATTTCGATAATTGGTATGCCCGTAAGTCCAGGTACTGGAGTCACGCGAAGGACGGCGTTGACAACTGATTTTTCGAGCAAGTCATCAACTTCTGCAGCGATTGCGCCAACGGCTTCATCAATGGTGCTAGCGAAACGATGTTGACCGTTTCCACCTTGGGCGATGGCTTCGAGAATTGTTTCGTCATAGCCGTGGCCAAGGCCGATGGTTGATGTGGTGATTTTGTCGATTGCATGTTTTGTGGCAACGCTGGCTAGGACTTTTGGATCCTTCTCCCCGGCATTTGCATGGCCATCGGAAATCAGCAACAACGTTGCACCGGCATCGGTTTGTACGCGTGAGAGTTCGCGCAAACCTAGGGTGTATCCGGCGGAGATATCGGTGCTTCCGCCGGTTTGCATTTCGCGGATGACCTTGCGCACAGCAGGCATGTTGTGATCGGCCATGGTACGCATAGGCGCGATGACAAGTGCCTGATCATCAAATGCCACAAGACCGAAGGAATCCTGCGGTGCAAGGCGCTCGATGAGTTTGAGCAGCGAACCTTTGGCAGATTCGAGTGCTTCGCCTTCCATACTGCCGCTGCGATCGAGAACAACTTGAACAGCTTGTCCTGGTCGAGATTGGGCAGCATCGGTAATTGGCGCGGTGAGATCGAGCATGAGCGTGACTTTGTCGGTGGTCTCTAACGCTACGAGATCGACATCGAGATGGGCTTTAACGTGCATTGTGGTACTTCCTTTCAATCGGTGGGCTGTTTTTTCTCCCTCATATAGAAAAACGAATCTGGAGGCCGAAAGTCAATGGAAACTTTTTTGGGGCCTGAATTAAGCGCGAGAGCGGCATGCTTGGAGCAAGTGGGCCTCAAGGGAACGGAGGCGATATAAAACGCTAGAAGGTCAGCTCGATTGATATGTTTTTCATTGTTCTGTGAATGTAACAGGCAGCACTGACATAGTTACGCAGAGTGAAGATGGAATTCACGTTCAATGATTGCCTCTGTCCCTTCTTTGTCGACGAGCGATTCATATAAGAGACCCCACTGCCTACTTGCTTCGTTTTCAGGTCTCATTACGACGGTATACGTGTCGTCTACGCCGTACGCAAAGTGAAGAGCTTGCACCATCTTTAAGGCGATCTCATGAGAAGAGAATCTAGCTAGGTCGAGTATTTGACAGTAATTTGGATAATGATCTCCTGGAAGAAATCTCCAACCCATAAATATCAAGGCGTGGTGGCCTGCTTCCGACAGTTCCGGGCGTAAGAATTTACTGCTTACTGCCTCAATTAGAATCATGTTGTCGTGTTCGAGTAGAGCTTGAACATATGGGCCAAAGGTGTAATGGCCTCCATGTGTGCCAAATGTCCAGAAGTCTTCTCGAGCATCAATGTAGCTCGCGAGCAGGTCAACAAATGGTTCGAAGTACTCAGGTAACTCTTTCATAATTTTTCACCCTTCCGCTCTAAGCTGATTGACGGGACGGTGGATTTATGAACTCTGCTGCTGACGTGATTAGCCAGTTGACGAAGCTCTCATTAAAGAGCGCATAATCGCCTCGGTTATTGCGGATGAGGTTTATCGCCTCTTCTGGTGAGTAACCGTCTTTGATCAGGATGAGGGCGGTGACAAGGCCGGAACGATTGAGTCCCGCTTGGCAGCGTACGAGAACGCGGTCACCACTTTTCCATTGGATATATCCAAAATCTACGGCTTGGCGAAGGCGGTTGAGATCAATCCTCGAAATTGATGCATCTGGCACTCCGTAGCGAAATTCCTGAACGTTCCAGTCAGCTGGCCGAGCCCATGCATACATCGTGACAATGGAGTCGAAGGGAAGATCCGTGCGACGCGCATCTGAATTTTGGGCGTAATGGATGACATCATCATCTTCTGTGCCACCTTGAAAGAGATTAGGTAAGATCTGCGAGTAGAGTGCTTCTGGGTACTTTGACATGTGATTCCTTTCGATTAAGTAAGAAGGATGCAAAGGATTTTGCGCCCTTACTTCTTCATACGAATTGGAAGGTCAAAAGTCAATCAAGGTTAAATGAATAGATTTGCTGGGCTCAGCAACGAGCTGTTTAAAAAGCCGGCACCAGGTCGGAACGGTGGCTAGTAAATAGGGCAGGTTGGAGCATTGGGAGCGGACGAACTAATAGAGTCGCCGCGAAAACTATCCCAGCGGGTTCTCACCGATAGCAGCGACAATTTTCTTTTTGATTTGAGCAATCCTCATAGCGGCAACCTTGTTCGTTTTATAGCCAATCTCGGCTGCGATTTCATGATTGTCGTAACCCTGGACATGCAGCATTATGAGTTCATATTCATCTGTACCAAGGAGTGACATGACACGCTCTACTTCATCGCGTTGCACGTGTGCAGTGCTGAGACCAACACCAGAAAATCTTAATAGGACTTCTCTCTCGAGCTCTTCATCTGTTGCTCCGTAGAGAGGTACTCCAAGACCACCGGGCTTCTTGCGCCTCTCAATTCTTCTATTTCGGTCGATATATATCCGATTTATCACCAGTTTAATCCACGCTTCAACATTTACCGGGCGCGAATCTACACTCAGAAGTTTTTCAATCGCGCTGGAGGCGTGCTCTTCGGGGCCAAGACTGGAGTCTCTTTGCCGTAGGACGGAATGCTTGCGCGCAATCTTCATCCATTCGTCCCATTGTGCTTCTGGAACAGAGTCAGTCCATTTCTCCATCATAATCTCCTCAACTAAAACAGTACTTGCTTCAGATATGCACTCAACTACGAATTTCATTCTAGCGTGAGAGGGCTGTGACAGGGGTCTTTGAGCCTGTTTTGGCGCTGGCACATGGGCGCGGGCGCCACATCTCTATGGAGTTGTCGGATGAAATCATGACTGACGGGCTAGCCCGACAGAATCCAACGGGTTGACCCGTCAGTGCGCCGTGTTATCTTTTGACTACAACTTAATACAAACGTCCACGCGAATATTCGCGTGAAGAAGAAGGCAAATCGAAGTGGGCTTTTAGCCAGATTTGCGCCAACCGGCACCCGCACAGTGGAACTGAAAGGAGACGCGCAGGAATTTACTGAAAGGGTTAAAAATGTTTATCACCTATCACGATGTTAAAGTCTCAGCTGATTCATTGGCGCGCTTGAAACGCAATATGGATGCGGCAGAGAAAGAGAAGAAGTACTCCAGATATAAAGCGTGGGCACACTATGCAAACTTGGATATATGGCAAAGGCAAGGTCATCATTTCTTATATGTCAGTGGTCCGAAGGTTCCTATTGCACCTGCGGATTAATCGCAGGCAAAAAAGCCAATGGTGGCAAAGTGCGCGAGCAAGTCGTTGATCGGAGCGTTGCGAAGGCTCTGGCACACTTGAATCTAGAGCCGATTTATTTCGTGCAGGGCCATATGAATCTGCCGTCGTTGCGGGGAAAAACTGTGGCGCTAATCGTGAATTTCAAATGGCGCGCAAAGCTTGGAGATTATCTCTGGGATGTTATATGCCAGAAATACGCTGCATTCGAACTGCGGATTTCACAAGGCGATGCGCAGGCATTTGTGAAATCACATAATGCGCGTTATAGAAGCAAGCGAAGATGAGCGACCAATATGGATTCCCTAATTGACCCAACGAACCCGATGTGGATGAAGAAGTAGTTGCGCCCACCACCAGCACGAGTCTTTGGCGGCCATAAGAACCAGTAGGAACTTCAAACTTGTAGGTCTGGTCTTGATTCACCCACCAATAACGAATGAATCTAGATTAGAGTGAATTTCATTTACCTGGAAGGGCACCCATCAGCCTTGTTAGTCCCCCTCGATACTTTGATTTCATGGAAAATACATAGATTTTTGATTAATTTGATGCTATTGCGTTCGAAAGGCATAATAATTACGGCCATACCAACACATGGGAACATCGTGCGCCTGAGCTAATATGTCTCATATATTTTAAATTGATTGCCGCAAGCATAGGATTAAGTTCGAAAAATAGGAGGCTAACAGTTGGCTATAATTTTGAAATCTCGATATCTAATTGAAAATATTGAAGAAACTGTTACCGGTGGATCTGGAACCGTATTCAAAGCCACCGATCTTGTAAGCGGATCAATCGTTGCCGTTAAAAAAATTATCTTGGAAAACGAATTAACATTAGCGCTTTTTAACCTTGAAGCACAAACCTTAAGAAGAATTAGCCATCCAAATATCATTAATCTAGTAGATAGCTTCTCAGAGGACGGGTTCGGATATTTAGTTAGTCAATGGTTAGACCAAGGAATTCTTGAATTCTTAGTTGGAAAACAAGTTCCTAAAAAGGAATTCATAATAATCTTTTCAAAGTATGCCAGGCCGATATGGAAAGCCATTTCATATCTACACAGTCAGGAAATCGCCCATCGAGATATTTCCGCCAATAATGTGATGTTGCAAGGTTTGAAACCAATTTTAATAGACTTCGGCTCGGCCTTAAATACAGAAAATGTCGACTTACCGCAAAACATAGGGCAGTGGGCTACTCCTGGATATATCCCTGAAAAACCAGGTGATCAATTCCAGAAAGATGTCTATGCATTAGGTGTACTAATTTTGGAAATGGTAACTCTAAAAAGACTTACTACGCGTATTCAGATTGAAGAATCCTTAAAGCAACTAAGAGTGGAAACTTCGATCAAAGAAATCCTAGCGATTGCCATTGCCGAAGAACCCGACAACAGATACGCAAATGCAATGATCTTCGAATTAGAGTTAGAAAAAATCTTATCGAGCCAAATTGCCAGTCTGCAATCTCTAGAAAATATCGCTCAGATAGTGCTAACCAATTCTGCTAAAGAAAAGCTATGGAATTTCAGGAAGGGCGAAAAGTCATTAGAAGTACAACTGGGAAATCATATCAATCAAAGTCTCCAACATCTATCTCCTGCCAGGAATGAAGATAGCTCGATTTCCGACGAGAAATTTTGGTTAATCTGCGATGCAGTTCAGCTCCTACTAGTTCCAAATGAAAACGCTACAGGTTGGACTGCCGTAGCTGCTCAAGCATCTGATTCATCTAAACTAGAATCAAAAAGACGAAGCGCAAAGGATATCTCAGGGTGGAAGCTACCTTGGGAAGTATCTCGTAGATTTTCTCATTCAAATTTTTCTGCACGGGGATTTAAATTTCTTAATTCACGCTTTGGAGAATGGGTTCAGTCTGGATGCCCACTAAACGATTTTCAGCGTGAACATCCTGATTCACTCAGTTATTTTGAAAAACTTCAACGCATCTTGGAGGCGCAAGAAGAAATTGCACGAGGAAATCTTGGAGAATTAACCTTTGTTGATTGCCAACTAGCAGGAACTAATACTCTTCGTTTGGAATTACAGCACGAGCCGACTTTTGATTTAACGGGGACTTTCTGGAAAGTAAATAACAATGAACGAATCTTCGGCGAAGTTGATTACCATTCGGGATTGGAAATCAGTATTGTTCTACGGAGCGAATTTCTCGGTAAGTTGCGCAAGACTGGAAAACTAATGCCAGATATATCATATGGGTCAATGGCCTCGTTGAAGCGGCAGAGGGATGCTATTAAATCTCTTTCCGAAGGAACGGCAGCCGGAAGGGCATTGGGAGGGTTCTTGGCTGACCCGCGTTCTGTTCCAATAAACAATCCCTCTTATCCCGAAGAATGGAGAAACAAAAACCTTGATATGGCAAAAAGAGAAGCAGTCGCATCGGCTCTTGGATCAAAAAGCTTAACACTGGTTCTGGGGCCACCAGGAACAGGTAAAACAACTTTTATTTCGGAATTAGTAGCTCAAACTTTATTGCATAATCCAGAATATAAAATACTCATTGTTAGCCAAACCCATGTCGCTATTGATAATGCAATTGAAAAACTACTGGGAATTGGCATTACTGGATTGGTGCGTCTCGCAAACCCAGAAAACGAAAGAATTTCAAAGACTTCTAAGCCACTTCTCTTAGATGTTCAGCTAAAAAACTGGGTAAAAGAACTAGAAGAGAAATCGAGGCAATTTGCATTCCGGGAGTCACAAAAAAATGGTTTGACCATCGAAGAAGTCAGAGAATTAATCGAATTCAAGACAATCCAGAACAAACTACGTGAATATATTTCGGTTTTTGAAGATAGTACTAAGGACGCGATCTACAAGTCTGATGGGTTAGATAATACTGAGGTAGAAAGTTCAAGTAATATTTCTCAAGTTATAGAAGTTTCAGATGAGCGTTCTACAAGTGACATCGTAGAAAGTCTACGAAACAAAATCAGCGCCAATCTTCAAAATATTTCAAGTGAAGAAATGGTCTTCGATGGCACCAATGCCGTTGAAATTCAGAAAAGTCTTCAAAGTAGAATAGACAAAATAATTGGTGAGAGGAAAGTTCCTGAAAGATTTCTGGAAATCATTCAAACTCAGTCCGATTGGTTATTAAGAGTTGGTAATTCAGATCAATTATCAAGTCTTTTCCTAAAAACCTGCAGAGTCCTAGCAGGAACTTGCATAGGTTTTCTTTGTCACCCTAGCGTCCGGGATTTACAGTTTGATTTATGTATTTTGGATGAGGCTTCTCAAGCAACGATGCCGGTCGCTCTCGTATCAATGGCCAAGGCGACAAAGTGGGTAATCGTCGGAGACGATAAGCAGCTTGGACCTTTTCAAGGGAATTTAAGAGTTACTCAAGAATTCCTTGCTGAATTTGAAATTGAAAAGGATGACTTAATCGAGACATTCTTTTCTCGTTTTGCTGAGGAACTATGCGAAGAAAACCGAATAATGCTTGATACACAATATCGAATGCATAATTCGATTGGCAATCTAATATCTGAATGTTTCTATTCTGGAAAGGTGCACTCTGATGGACCAGGTGACTGGCCACCATTAGTCGAACTGGGTCTTTCTCCTTTAACTTGGTTAGATACAAGTGGCTATGCTTCAGAATTGCGTCTCGAGAAGAGGTCAATGACAAGTAATTCGATATCAAATGTTGCAGAATGTGAAGAAATACGCAAAGCATTAAGTGCACTCTCACCTGCGCTTAATATAGATTTCTTAGCTTCAGGGAAGGTTAGTCACGTACTAATTGTCACCCCTTATCTTCATCAAATTGAGGCCCTGAAATCAAATCTTTCTGAATTTCTCTCTGAACCAAATTTTAAAGTTGAAATTGCAACAATCGATAGTGTCCAAGGTAGAGAAGCGGACGTAGTCTTTTTCTCTGCAGTCCGTAGCAACAACAAAGGCGAGACCGGCTTCCTTTCTATGGAAAACTTTCAAAGGATAAATGTTGCTCTGACACGAGGGAGACACCTAATGGCAATTGTCGGAGATGTATCATTTTGGCAGGAATTGAATGCACCGCTCTCGGAAGTGCTCAGACTGTTTCCAAAACATGGTGGCGTAATTAAGAGTTTTCAAAATGCTTGAGGATCTCAAATATCTTGCGGAAAGGTATTCATACGCGTGGCCAAATCTGGAACTAATAGACGTCCAAAAAATTGGCGTGCCTGTAGTTAAAATGAAAATTGAAGTGCTAGGTCAGTCAGTGACCGAGATATCGCCGATGACCGAGTATATTCTCAAATTCATTCAACTTGGAATCTCGAATACGCAGCAGATTTCCGCAGCTCTTGGAATCGAATCAGAACTACTAACTCCAGAATTGGCGCTTGAAATTTCCACAGGAAGAATTAGAGCTAAGAATAAGACGGATAATTTCGAACTCACCATTCTTGGGCTTTCGATTTTGACTGATCGACAAGCTAAAGCACCAAAGAGAAGCAGTATTGAATTGATTTTTGATAAGACTCGATGGATCATGACGGGTTGGGACAAGCAGTCGACTTTAATTGAGTTCGAGTACGAAAAGATGGTGGAGACACCATTAAAATTACCAACAAAATCCAAAAATACAGTGAAATTGAATGACTTTACGACTTTGGATATTTCCAGAATTCTAAAGAATGAGGCGAAGCGACTTCATAAAATCCAGTTCGAAGTTTTAAGCATAGAAAAGATTATCACTAGACGCCACGCAATTCGTCCAGTACAAATTTTGATTTATGGTGACAAGGCGGGCAATTCAGAATTTCTTATATTAGTAGCTGGTGAACGTTCGATCGATCATGAGGATATTCTGCGAGCTAAAGGTGGACTTAAGGCCATTGGTATAAATGTTCAACCTAACAAGTCTTCGGATGATTCCAGCCAGATTCAGATTACAGCTGAGATGGATGACGGTAGACTTGTCAGAAGTTTTGAGCATCGCCCAATACTTCTAGAAGCGCTACAAAATACACGCAAGCGCCTATTAATCGTCACACCATGGATTACCAAATCAGTTATTGATAGAGATTTTCTTCAATCTCTAGAAAGACTACTTCAGAAAAAAGTAATTGTGACTATCGCTTTCGGTTTCTGGGATGAATCGCGATCCAGAGATGAAAAGCGGCGTGATGATCGCAAGATACTCAAAAATTTGCTAATTTTGAGTGAGAGATACGCTAATTTTGAGTTCCGCTGGATGGGTAAGACAAAACAAAAAGCTAGTACTCACGCAAAGATACTGGTGTCTGACGATATTTATATTGCAGGTAGTTTCAACTGGCTCTCTTTTAGGGGTGACATGGATCGAACCTACCGGAAAGAAGACAGCGAGATGAGGACCAAACCCAGTGTTGTTGATTCCAGATATAGCACCCATAGAGGTGAAATTTGGGAAATTTCATCTCAGATGACTGCTGAGTTCTTACCTGCGGCCGAAGATAAAACTAAATAATTTTTCAATTCTCTGAACAGGCTTCTACAATAATTCTTGCTGGTAGGTTTGCAAACATTAAGGACCACAAAATATCCAGCTCAACTCATCCCTATACTAAGATATTCGCATTTCTAGTCCCAGTTCATCTCAATCGCGAATTCTGCGACATCCCAGCCAGTTGAAGTTCCCCCATATGGCAATTCTTTATTACCTGTGGTGTTAAATACAAGGGTTCTTAAGTAAATCTTTCCTTTTCGCTCGAACAGATCAGAAAGTGCAATGGTAACGGGGTCGATTACTTTGGGGCCGGTTTTAGGCGCAGGGGTGATCTGTGATTGCTTGGCCATGGCATCGTTGGCTGCATTTTGTGCAAGGAACATATTGGCAACGATTATGGCGAGTACTACAACGGCGGTGATTAGGGCCGTTAGAGCAATGTATTGCGATCGTTTTTTACTCAAGAGTTGGCACGGGATTATCTAGTGAATCGGTGCTCTCTTCTTGGGCGCAATCCATCGTCTCTTTGATGGTGGCTATCCGGCGAGTAATTTCATCGGCTTCTTCGGTATTACCTTGGGCGGTTAGGATTTCGGCAATCTTCTCTTCAATGTAGATAACATGCTTCCAATTGGGAGAATCGCATTGCAGGATTATGCGCTGTGATGTGCGTATGTAGTTCATTGCCTTATCCCATTGCTCTTGTTTGAGATAGGAGATACCAAGTCGCATACAAGCCCAGAATTCGCGTTCGTCATCTTGGGCAGTCTTTGCAAAATCTAACGCTTTGAGTCCGTAGTGTTCGCCTTCAGTAGGGTTGCCTAATTTGTTATAGCAGTAAGCAATTTCTTCATCACAGAAAGCGACTTGTAATGGGTCTCGTTCTTTCTTAAAGATGTTGCGGGCTATTAAAAAGTTATCAAGTGCTTCTTGCCAATTATCGAGTTTAAGTAATGAAGTACCAATGTTGTAATAATCGCGGCCGGTATGAAATTCATTATCGTCGGGGTTTGGTTCGGCGAGTGCTTTGCGGTAATACTCCAGCGCTTTTTCGTAATCCTTTGCGTCATACCAAAATGATGCTTCGTTGCGAAGTGTGCAAATCATTTCGACAGAACCGATTTCGCGATAGAGCATCGATGCTTTATCTGCGGCAGCTGCGGCTTCGGCTGGGCGATCTAAAAACTTAAGCGACCAACTAATGCCGTTATAAATATGTGCAAGGGTTGCATTACTTGCTTCTGCGCCTAAACCTTCGTAAATCTCTCGGGCAGTTTCACAAAGGGCTAAACATTCCTTGTGATCACCTTTTGAATTTGCAATGTAACTAAGTGAGAGCAGTGTGTCGGCGCGATCGGCACCCTCTGTCTCGTTAATAAGATTCCAGAGTTCTTTCTCATTGGGTTCGTTTTCTTGGGTCACCGGTTCCTTCTTCTCATGGCTGATACTTCTGACGGGAATGGAAAGTTACTGCTGGTCACTGACATATTGCTGGGGTTGAGCCTGCTTCTAGCAGATGGCGAAAAGGGGGGAAACGGAGTGTAGCAGATAATTCGAACAGGTGTTCGGGTGGGCAGGAGCACTAGCAGGCTTGTTTGAGCCTGTTTTGGCAGTGGCACATGGGTGGGGCTGCATTGTCACTGGTGGGGCCTAGCGTGGGGTTACTTCAATAAACTAGAGAAGAGGCAAATATGAGCGAAGTAGTTGGGGCGCTAAAGATTGAAAACCAAGTCCTTGTCTTTATAGATTTTGGTAGGTCTGTCTGGGTTAACTCGAGTGACTCTTCCCGAGGTGAAGTTCCTTCGCTAGAGCACTTTGATGGTCTTGTTAAGAGGTGAGCAGATGGTTGACAACGAGTTCAGGCGACCCGCTGGTTACGACATGCTTCACTTATGAGAGAGGAATACACGATTGCAAATGAGGGTGATTTAGAACTGTATTCCCAAATTCTTCCTGGGTTATATATGGGTGGAACCGATGAAGATGATGTTGTGGTGCGTGCGCGCAAACGCTTGCCGACCGTTAGTGATCTGCGACCCTTTGATGCCGTCGTATCACTCGATGCTTACACGATGCCAGTGGGTTGGCATGTAAAAGAACTTCGCTATGCCTTCGTTGATGGACCACTTAATGAAGAGCAAATCGAACATATCGAATTAGTAGCGGACTGGGCTTTTGTGGAATGGAAAGCTGGATCAAAAACATTGATTCGTTGTCAAGCAGGGCTTAACCGCTCAGGGTTAGTAACGGGTTTAGTATTATTGCGCGATGGCATGAAAGTTGAACCAGTTATCGATTTAATCCGCGAGAAGCGCAGTGAATACGCACTCAGTAACTATCACTTTGTAGAGTATTTAAAGAAATGGAACGCACGGTAGTGTGAAAATACTTGCTTGCGCACAAAAGAAGATTCATCCTCCTTTCATGGGCCAATCAGTGATACCCTGCTCAAAGCATCGTTAGTGCTCGAAAAATATCTATCCATTGAACTGAAGGAAGCGCTCCTCATGAATATACGTGAGGGGCGCTTCCTTTTTAACGTACCCCTGGCGGGATTCAAACCCGCGACCTGGAACATCGTTAGTGCCCTGCTCTATCCGCTGAGCTACAGGGGCACCCGCGCAAAGTAGATGATTAACAACTGCGAACAACTATTAAAATGGAAACTGTGGAAAGCCGTTCACTACTATCGGATGTGGAGAATTGATAAAGTTATTGCACCTAGTCATGGGAAGCCCTTCGCGAGCATCAGCACCCAGGTGAGGATGTTTAATGTGGCATACGGAATCGTGTGCTATATTTTAATTACGTCAATTCGGTGAAATGAATAAGTCCCCCAGGTCGTCACTTGGAGGACTTATTTGTTGCATGACCCTAGTGGGGCTCGGGCGCTTCACCGTAATTTAGTAATCCGTAAGTGATATATTAAAGGCACTTTAGTCAAAAGATTGCTCTATCCGCTGAGCTACAGCGGTACACGAGCAGAAGATAAGTGTTCAAAGGATTGTCATGTCAGAGTAAATTTCAAGCTGTGGATTAAGAGTGCTGGTGATTTGTCTGCGCGCTGTGTTATCTTTTCACCACAACTTAATACAAACGTCCACGCGGATATTCGCGTGAAGAAGAAGGCAAATCGAAGTGGGCTTTCAGCCAGATTTGCGCCAACCGGCACCCGCACGGTGGAACTGAAAGGAGACGAGCAGGAATTTACTGAAAGGGTTAAAAATGTTTATTACTTATCACGATGTAAAAATCTCGACAGCTTTATTAGCAGATCTGAAACGCGATATGGATGCGGCGGAGAAAGAGAAGAAGTACGGCAAATATAAAGCGTGGCTGCACTATGCCAACTTGGATATGTGGCAAAGGCAAGGTCATCATTTCTTCTATGCCAGTGGTGCCGAAGGTTCCTATTGCACCTGCGGATTAATCGCGGGCAAAAAAGCCAATGGGGGCAAAGTGCGGGCGCAAGTCGTTGATCGGAGCGTTGCGAAATCGCTGGCACACCTGAATCTCGAGCCGCCTTATTTCGTGCAGGGCCATGTGAATCTGCCTTCTTTGCGGGGAAAAACTGTGGCGCTGATCGTGAATTTCAAATGGCGCGCAAAGCTTGGAGATTATCTCTGGGATGTGATCTGCCAGAAGTGCGCTGCATTCGAACTGCGGATTTCACAAGGCGATGCGTATGCATTTGTGAAATCACATAATGCGCGTTGCAAAAGCAAGTGCAGATGAGCAGAAATGGCTCGATCCGCTAACTCTGTATTCTTGCCCGATTATCGGGCAAGAATAGGCAACACAACCTGTCACACCCCCTTGCTATTCTTTAAGTAGCTCGAGAAGGGTGAGGGGGAGAAATAAATGAAAGCAAAGAGATCACTTCATCTCATTCATAGCCCCGAGCATGCGGAGTGGATCTTTGATTCCGCCCATCCAGCGCAAGGACGTCGATATATCAACGCCTATGAGAAATTATTATCACTAGCCAAAAGATACGATGTGGAGATCGTTGAGGTAGCACCGCGTATTGCAACAGAATCTGAACTTGAACGAGTGCATTCACGCGCCTATTTGGATTCGGTTCTAAATGAAGCACTCTCGAGCGAATGGAATGGCATGCGCCCCGACATGGCGCACCTTGCATCACTCTTTGCGGGTGGGACGCTCGTGGCGCTGGATTTACTACTAACGGGTGCGACAAAAACTGCCATCCACTTCGCCGGTGCTAAGCATCATGCAGAAAAAGAGCGGTCATCAGGATTTTGTATCTTCAATGATTTTGCAATCGCTGCCGATATTGCAACTAAGGATCACGGGATAAGAGTTGCTATTTTAGATATTGACGGACACCACGGAGATGGAACAGAGAACCTGACACGAGATAACCCCATGGTGATGAGCTATTCGATCCACCACTATGGAATATTTCCAGGTACGGGCGCATCCGATGAGGCGGAACTTGGCGTGTATAACGAGGCGCTACGAGATGGTGATGGTGATGAGAAATTAATGAAGGGTGTGGATCGCTTTATTGAATTGGCTAAGAAATTTCACCCTGACATGATCTTTATCGCATGCGGGGCCGATGGACATGAAGAAGATCCGTTAACAGGGCTTGCATATTCTGTCGATGGAATTGTTGCGGCCTGTGCGAAGGTGCGCGAATCTTTTTCCACCACGCCGATATTGATGGGTGGCGCCGGTGGGTATCTTCCCGATACGCGAACGCCAGAAGTGTGGGCGAGCGCGGCTTTAGCGATTGTTGGTTACAAGGAGGAGAAATGAGCGAGATGGTCAAACCTTGACCGCCGACAAACAAAACAGCCCCAGACGACTAACTCTGGGGCCATTAGGTGTTGTGTGCCGTTGGTGGGAATCGAATCCACGACCTCCACCGTAGTCAATGGTGTGCTCTATCCGCTGAGCTACAACGGCACACGAGCAGAAGGTATTTGCTCAACACAAGATGAAATTCCTATAGTTTGTATCGTGTGGATAAAGAAAAACTCTCCTCCAGTAAAATTTGGTGCTAAAGTTGAACAACCGTAGTCAATGGTGCAAACAGTTGGATTTAATTCAACTGTTTGAGCGACAGCAGAAAACCCGCAGAGCAATCTGCGGGTTTTTGCTTTTACAAACAAAACAGCCCCATGCAGTAGGGTGTGAGGGACTCGAAACAGTTGCTTACGTGGGAGGCAGTTGGTCCCCATGAGAATTTCTATAAGAAGCAAAAGTAACTCCGAGTAATCGGAATTTCTGCTTTAATTAAGTCGATTGCGCAAGCAATAAATGGTGAGATGGTGGGGCTGGTAATCCCGCAAGATAAAACTATTTCGCCTTGGAGGCGGTGACAAGAGAGCTCTGAGATCTCAGGGCTCTCTTGTTCTTTGTCCACATCTTTATGGAATTAATAATTTAGAGCCATGCGCTCACGCGACTCTTCGCTCGCCGGGGCGGTGTGGTGTAAATGGCAAGACGTTCAGGATTACCACCTGTGAGATGCGGGTTCGAATCCCGTCACCGCCTCCGGTCTATACGCTTTATTTGAAGCATATAAACATGTGCGCCAAGCGCGCGCTCTATCCGCTGAGTGATCTTCGGGTTTTCAACTCTCCTCAAGTGATATGGTTAAGTCACTTCAGTCAAAAGATTGCTCTATCCGCTGAGCTACGGCAGTACACCCGCGCAATTTAACTAATTAACAACATCCAACAACGGCATGAAATAAAGATGTGGAATGTCAATCATTTCAACTCGATGTGGAGAACTGCTAAAGTATTACCACTTAGTCATAGGGGCGCTTCTCGCGAGCGACAGCCGAAAACCCGCAGAGCAATCTGCGGGTTTTCGATTGAACGATGTTGTCCATCAGTAACAGAGTTTCAAAAGAAAAGACTCCACGTATTTAATCGTGGAGCCAAATCTTTGACGCCTGCCCCTGGTGGGAATCGAACCCACTTCCCCGGTTACGTCAGTATCGTGCTCTATCCAATGAGCTACAGGGGCAGTGAGCGGAACTTATAGTTAGAAACTTCTTCCAACAAAATTCCAATGCTGGATTGTGAAGAACTTTTCACCTGCTAGTCTTTGCCTAACGTCAGTGTCGTGCGCTCCACAAGAGCTACGGCGAAAACCCCGTCTACATAGGCGGGGTTTTCGATTTCTCCCTCGCAATGTCAGACCCCCCTGATATTCTTTAACTAGCTCAAGAAGTAAGTCATAAGCCCTCCGGCTGACTTGCTGCCAACCGCGTCGCTCTTCGCACACGGTGGTCCTGGAGGAAGAGCTGCTCGGATTACATAGTGTGATCCGAGAAGAGCGAGAGGAAAAACTAATGGAAGCGAATGAAAGAAAATACTTCGAAATTCCAGCTAATTTTTATGACCTAACTCCAGAGAAGCAAAAAGTTTTCATTAATTTAATATGGGAAAACATGCGAGATCAATTCGCACTTCAAGAAGATGAGAGTACGTCCGAAACTGGTGACAACGCAGTGGTCATTCAAGGGGCATCTCTAATCGGAATATCGGCGGGCATAAGTGGCGTAAGCGCAGCTCTTACATTTTTACAAGAGCGGCAGAAGAAAGGAAGGTTGCACTGCCATCACAATTGGTGTGGCCAATGCAAAAGTGACCCAAAGGCTGTGAGCGGAGATCTAATAGACCACCTCTTCAAATTCACACTTCCTGCCATTTTGGAACTTTCCAAAGAGATTGCTTTTACTTGGCATTGGCGCTGGCCAGAGGGCGATTGGGCGCTTTCACACGGTAGCGCTGAGGCGGATTTTAAAAGATTGGTCGATATTAAATCACGTCCGAATTTTCTTATTCAAGTAACCATCGCAAATTACGAAAGCCCAAAGTAGGATTTCTATCTAGATTGGAGTAAACATTAATCAACCACCACACGTAGTTTTAACGGAGAAGTTTTTTAACGCCGTTGCATACGCAGCTGATGCTCATAAAGAACAAGTTCGCAAGAAAACCAATATTGCATACATCTGCCATCCCTTCGGTGTTGCATCCCTTGTGCTCGAGGCGCTGGGCGATGAGGATCAAGCAATCGCAGGGCTCCTACATGATGTTGCAGAAGATTGCGGTGGTGAACCGCGGTTAAGGGATATTGAGGAGAAATTTGGTTCTCGCGTGGCAAGAATTGTTGGCGGCTGTAGTGATTCGCTTACAGTAAATGAGAATGAAAAAGCGCCTTGGGCGGATCGTAAACGGAGCCATCTTGCTCATCTAAAGGTTGCCGGACCAGATGTTCTGATTGTTACAGCAGCTGATAAAACCCATAACGCCCGTGCTATCGCCTCTGATCTTGAAGCGTATGGCGCAGTAGTCTGGGATCGATTTAACGCATCGTCATCGGAAATTATTTGGTATTACGACTCGAGCTATGAACTCCTCTCGAGCGCCAAGGTGAGCCAAACGCTATTGATTCCGTTAAGAGCTGCAATAGAAGTTATGAAGAGGTACGAATAAGAGCGCAGCATTGCAGTCCGCGGGCCTAACTCCTTTGCGGTGGAATTTATCGAATGCGCAGAAGAAGATTTGGGGAAATTTAAAGAGCTGATTTGCATTGAACTTGGGGTGTCGGCGAGCCATGTCAGAGCCTTGCTGTTGACTATTCCTACCAAGAGAAAGGGTTCAAAATGTTTCCCAGTTTATTCATGGGTGGAACGGATCAAGACGATGTCATAGCGGTCTTTCCTAGTTGTAGGCTGAAGCCATGACAGACCAGGTTGTAGACCCAAATGGTGAGATTGTCGTCTATGAATCCTCCGATGGGGCGGCAAGAGTCGAAGTTGTTGTTAATGACGAAACCGTCTGGCTAACCCAACTCCAAATGGCCGATCTGTTCGACACTACCTTGCCAAATGTGAATATTCACCTAAAAAACGTGTACGCGGAGGGTGAATTGGCTGAAGGGGCGACTATTAAGGAATCCTTAATAGTTCAAATCGAGGGGGGACGTGAGGTTAGGCGCAAGACCCAACGGTACAACCTAGACGTCATAATCTCAGTCGGGTACCGGGTGAAATCCAAGCGTGGCACCCAGTTTCGCATCTGGGCAAACCAGGTTCTACGAGATCACCTCTTGCGTGGCCACACACTCAATGAGAAGCGCCTTTTGGCCAGAGGTGTTGAGTTCGAGAAGGTTGTCGCTCTGCTCTCATCCACCCTCCATAGAACCGAAACCCTAACAACTGAGGGCTCGGCAGTGCTGGATGTTATCCAACATTACGCCCGTACCTGGCGAATGTTAGAGGCGTATGACGAGGGAAGACTTCCAGAGGCTCCTGACCAGACCAGTGCGCCACTAGCCACATTAGATATCCAGTCCGCGCGCCAGACCATTAAAGCGTAACAACGCACTAGCGGGGTCGTCCGGTCAACCCCGCTTCTCGGACACAGCACTGGTTGCACTCGCATTGCTAGTGGCCGAAAGTGAGGCGTCGCAAAAAGAGGTAGTGGTTCGTGTAATCCTAAACCTCCTAGCGGAAGACCGTCCTTAAGGCTCTGCGTGCCAATACCGAACAAATACCTATCTAGATCGGAGTAAACATTAAGCAGACGTTTGAGTAAGAGCGCGCTCGAAACTAATCTTCACTCCAAAACGGAGTCTTACTACAATCAGTAATCTTGTTACAGAGTGCATTAAGTCCAATAGCAATATTAACGGTTGACGGTAATAGAGAACTCGTAACTGTACCAATAACATTTCCTTCATTATCTACCACAGGGCCACCGCTGCTACCACTTGCAATAGCAGCGGAGATGAATACTTCGTTTGTTTCATCATCAAAGGTAACGACATTTCCAAAAGATACTGCTTGAGCCAGCCCGAATGGATATCCAGCTACCAAAATCCAATAACCATTGACTGGAAAATATCTTGTGACGCCCAGGGGTGGCTGCTTGATAGAAACGCCAAGAACGGCAAGATCGACCTTTTTATCGGATATCAAAAGTTCAGCTGGATATTCTTTGCCATCCATCCATGTAGTTAATTTTCCGATCTTTATGCAATCTTCAACGATATGGCGGTTGGTAATGAGGAGAGTTTTAAACTTATCTGCTGCTGCTTCAATTACGGGATCCTGCAATGGAAAAAGATCTCTCTTGTCGATAACCCAACCACTTCCTTGGATTCCATCGGTTTTTGAGACCTCACAGAAAATTGGAAATGTGGATTCGTAGGTTTTATCCACAACGTTCTCAATAATGTATGGCGGTACATACCCGTCTTTTGCTGGATCTGTATTTAAGTAATGAAAAAAGGGTCCTGCTGCCATTACGATGGCAGTGATCCCAAGAGTCAAAGAGAAGAGTATTGAGAGCAGCATCCCTCTTCGACGTAGGAAGGACTTCCTTTTTGGAAGTTCCATAATTGGCTCGGCAGGAAAATCTTCAGGTTCAGATACCTCGATTGTCATGAGAGAAGTCTCTCGCTACCCACTGACAATTGAGTTAACTACGGCGTTTTGGAGAAGCGGGAAAATCGAGCCATGCTTAGGTGCTCGATTATCGAGCACTTTCTGTCAATTCATTGGCCCAAGAATTCATTTATTAATCCGAATCTAAAAGGGAGGCCAAGGCACTGGTGGCCAATCCTGGCTTGGAAGTGGGAAAATTGCTTCACTGAGCAAGCGATCTATTCGAAAGATGAGGCGAGTGATTTCTGCTTCCGTAATTAACTCGAGGAGTTCGCTACCAGTGGAAGATGTGATGATATCTCGTAGGCAACCTAGCCATCGCGTTTCTTCGGGCGAAAGAGGCTCTGCCTGCCATTGCCATAGCACGGTACGCAATTTATCTTTCTCATGAAATGTCACTCCATGGTCGCAGGCATAGAGATTTCCCGCAGCTGTAGGAATCAAGTGACTAATCTTGCGATCTGTGTTATTAATGACGACATCGAATAAGGCAAGTTTTCTCAGTGAATCTTCGCGCCGTTGGAAGTACTCGGTTAAATCTATGGACTCGTCAATATGGATCCACTCTTGAACCATTCCAATGCCGTAGGGGCCGCTGCGCAATACGGTGGGGGGCACGATGGTTTCGCCCATCCAATGGCTAAGTAAAAAGGCAGCGTATTCTCGTTGGGCAAGAGTTCCATCAGGAAAGTCCCAGAGGGGACGCTCCCCTGCCACTGGCTTGTAGATGCATTCAATTGTTTTATCTTGATATGTACACCTCGCGTAGAGACTTGCATTTGAAGCGGCAACGAGTCGCCCGGTGACTTGGAGCTCACCATGTTCGAGGTGAGTCAATATCTGATTTTGTATTGCATTGATCATTGCCGGTGACCATTGGTGCGCGGACATAGATGTCCACCCGGATCAATGGGTAAGCCACAAAAAGAACAAGGGGTTCGTCCTTGTTCAACAACAGTGACGGCTCGTTTAGCGAAGGCTCCGGCCTGAGGCAGGGTAAGTAAAACACGGAGTAGATCTAACTCATCACTTTCTTTAACGTCAATAAACTCTTGCCCTTGCATGCCAGTCTCAGGCGCCGCTTGCAAATCCAATGCGACGAGCTCGCGCACTGAGTCATGGGAGATGCCAATTACCCCTACTCGAAACTCATCATCGATGGGAGTTTCAAGTGGCAAATCATCGCTAGGAATATTGGTTATGAAACTTATTGGTTTTCTTTTCTGGACTTCACGTAACATCATCGTGATTCGTTCGGCAAGGGCTGCTACCTGTGATTTTTCTAGCGAAACGGAAATTAATTTGTTACCTGTGCGAGCCTGGAGAAAAAAAGTTCTCTCCCCGGGTTCCCCGACGGTTCCGGCGACGAATCTCTCTACCGGATCAAAGAGGTGAACAACTCTAGCCATTACTTATTTTTCCCCTTAATCAATCCTGCTCCGCCGCCCAGCAGGGTTTTCCAATGAGAGCCTGAATTAATTATTTCATCGACCACTGCGCGCGAGTCGTTGAGTAATAGTATTCGAGCATCGTTGCCATTGAAATCCAGAATGGTGACCGATGCGGGGTCAATGACAATTTTTTGAAAATGATCTAGGTGCATTCCCAGAGTCGATGCGACGATAGATTTAATAACATCACCATGACTCACAAGAATACGTGCCCCAGTTCCCTTTAGTGCAAGGGCTCGAGATAGTGCATGCATGGCACGCGCTTGCATTGCCGCAAGGCCTTCACCTTCCGGGAAATACATCTGACTCGGTGTATTTTGAACAATTTTCCATAATTTGTTTTTTGATAACAGTGCTAGTTTTTTGCCTTCCCAAGCACCATAGTCGACTTCGCTCAGATCTTCATCAATTTCAATGGAAGGTCTCCTCTTTTGACATGCAATCCATGGATCCAGAGTCTGGGCACAACGTTCCATCGGACTTATTCGAATATGAGAAATAGCACTCGCTCCTAGGCGCTGGGCCAGGTTATGAGCCTCTTCTTCACCCTTGGCAGAGAGCAATACCCCGGGAGCGCGTCCTGCCAGTATCCCTTTATGGTTGGCAACAGAATGTGCGTGCCGGATCAAGACAATCTTGGTCATCAGAGCCCACCCTTTCTGCCACGCTTGAGGTCTTAGTTTATTGGGGAAAGTCAGGCTCGTCTTGCGCCAAGTGGGGTTTACCTAGCCACCCATGTCACCATGGCTGAGCGCGAGGGACTGCCCTGCTGCTGGGGCTTATGTACTAATATTGCGCACATTCTTTGCATCATTTTTCGGCATATTTAAACATATTTATGGAGTATGGTACCATGGACATAGCGCACAATGTTTGTAAAGGAGTCAAGATGAAAACCAGCACTAAAACTCGAATGGCACAATCAATCGCACGCAGCCCTCGAGATATTTTCCTACGAAATGAATTAGCCGAATTTGGTACTCCAAGCCGAGTTACTCGGGGAATAAATGACTTAATAAGAGAAGGAAAGATCATGAGGCTTGGATACGGCATCTACGCTAAGACGGAACCAAGTATTGTGACGGGAAACCCCATTCCTCGGAAGGTTCTGGAAACTTTGGCTAAAGAGGCATTCAATTCTTTGCGCATCCCAATCGAATTAGGAAAAGCGCGCGCTGATTACGCCGAGGGCAAGACAACTCAAATTCCAATGTCAATAGTTATTTCGACCGGAAAGAAACGAGTTAGTAGAAAATTAAGATTGGGTAATCGAGAAGTGATCTATGAGAAGCATCTCCATAGGCAAGAGCGAATTAAGGCGCAAACTTAGAGAACTAAAACTTGCAATTGAAGACGATTTGCAAGCATCTGGTTTTGAGATTGTCAGTTCGACAATACGCAATGAATACAAATTCATTGATTTCGAACTTAAATATCAAGAAAAGTTTCCCCCTGAAGTCAGCTTGCGACCAGTAATCAAGATAGAATTCACTTTTGCGAAACTTCACGTTCAGGCTTTGAATACACCAATTTCAACGCTCATTTACCGAGATCTGGGCATGTTCCATACTCCTCTTAATTTTTCCTGCGTTGCACTGGAACAAACAACTGCTGAAAAAATATTGTCATTCCTTCGTCGCTGGGATCCAGCCGCCAACAACAACGACAGTCGGCTAGTAAGGCACATTCACGATGTCGCGATTTTAATGGAAGCTCAGATTGACAGAGATGGACTACGAATATCATTTCAGGAGGCAGTCGAAGAAGACAGAACAAGATTTGCCAATCAGCAACCAGAATTTGTGAACAATCCAAAAAAATTACTCGAGCAGGCGCTATCCCGACTGCAAGGTGATGAATTCCTAAGGGGCGCCTATCAACTCTTTGTACTTGAATTGGTCGCAGGACCAGCAAAAAGTTACGAAGAATCTTTGGCTATCTTTACTAAAGCGGCCGTGCCGCTTATTTCTGCACTTAAGTAGTCTAAAAGCAGAAGGCGTTAGTACATCACCGTCTTCGTTAAATGATGAGGCCAATGCGTGGCATGGTAGGTCTTCCATACTCTGAAATCGATCTGCGGATTTAATAGCGGCTCTAACCCTTTGCGCCGGGCATTAACTTCATCGGTCTCTACAAGACTGAACTGATTCATCGCAAGAGACCGAGGGCATACTCTTGGCTACGATTCATGTGTTTCTTCCTAATATCTCGACTCGAGGAGTGCTTGCGATGAGGATCTACTTTGCTGGTCCACTTTTTACACCATATGAAAGATCGTTCATCGATGAGTGTGCAGCAAAAATGCGTCAGGTGGGTATGGAAGTTTTCGTACCGCATGAAATTCCTTTACCTGATTCGGTGACTCCTGAATTCATATTTAGAATTGACTCAAGCGAACTCCTTAAGGCAGATGCAGTACTAGCGCTGCTTGATGGACCGATGGTTGATGATGGCACCGCATCCGAAATTGGAATCTTCTGGGCCATGATGAAACATGACCCCAGCAAGAAAGGAATCATCGGGTTAGTAACAGATACCCGCGTCATCCGAGACAGAAATATGATTGACGGAAAGGGCATCAACCTTTTTGTAAGAGGATGCATCGAGGATGTCGGCGCAGTCGTCGACAACTTCGACAAAGCTTTTGAGATTCTTCTTCAATGGCAATCAGAAATATCACGAGAAGCCCACTAAAACTCAATACATCACCGTCTTCGTTAAGTGATGAGGCCAATGCGTGGCATGGTAGGTCTTCCATAGTCTGAAATCGATCTGCGGATTCAATAGCGGCTCTAACCCTTTGCGGCGGGCATTAACTTCATCGGTCAGACGGGCAACGGCATAAAGAGAATTGGCTCGGATTTCGATTTCGGCATCCGTGTCACGCTCCACGATCGTAAGTGAATTAATCTGGTGCTCGAGTTCAGGGGCATATTCGAAGATTCCAGTAACTCGAAGACCCACGGGTACGATGTAGTCCGCAAAGGCCGTCAACATATCGGCATCTTCTAACTTCCAAGCCCCTCGTGGAGCCAGCGCCAAGTGCATCGACCAAATTCCCAACTGCGCTAATTTGTAGATCTCTACCCGATCACCTTTGTAGTCAGAGACATCCTCAAAGCGTGGGAATTCCGTGGTGAGCCGCTCGAGAATGCCATCACCGCCGGAGTACAACCTAGGAGTACACGACTTAACAAAGTTGTGATATTTGCCTGCGTACTCTGCCACGAGTTTCTTGCCGACTTCGCGCAAAATTGTGACTCGCTCATCGAGCATAGGCATCTCAATAGTGCCCGCGAAGACCTCTGAAAGCTGCGCACGAGTTACTTCTGCCATGTAGTGACCATCGAAGAAGGGAACGCCCCCAGCCCAAGCACGGTGAAGGCATGCCAGCATCGCTTCGCTATCGCACCATCTTTTACCCATGTAATCGGTTTCGAATTTGATGCCGGTTAGGAAATCCGTAAAAGCGAAGTTGAGGGTGTTTACAACAAGAGTGAAATCCATAAGAAAATCTGGATCGTTACCAAAATCAAAAAGCATGGCTCCATTTGGCTTGGCAAATTCTTCGTACGCCATCCAATTTGCGACTTCCTCGATCTTCTTTTCGTTCACTCGAACCAGCGTCGATTTCTCGAGTACTGGTGTCAGGCTCATCAGAACTGAGGAACCCCAAATTTTCGACGCTTTCTTCACTAGTTTCCTTCTTCACGCTCTCGATATGGCACCGCCAATATAGCTGGTGGTCTTAGTTTCTGAGAAAGTAATTAAATTTTGATTGCTTAAAGAAAGGTCAGAGCTGCCACTGCGCTATCAAATCCTTTATCTTCTTTGCTACCCGCGCGACCAGAACGCGCAATCGCCTGTTCCAGGTTATCGCACATGAGGACCCCAAAACCGATTGGCTTTGAAAACTTCAACTGCACATCCATTACTCCTTGCGTTACGCCTTGACAGATGTAATCAAAATGCGGCGTCTCTCCTTTAAGTACCAAACCAACTGCCACCGCCGCATCAAAGCCGCTTTCAAATGCGCGTTGAGCCGCTAGGGGTATTTCAAATGATCCAGGAACGTGGATAACTTCTATCTTCGCTACATTGGCTTGCTCGAGCGCACGCCTTGCGCCGGCAATCAGGTCGTCACAGATATCGGCGTGCCATGATGAAGCGATTATGGCTACCTTCGCCGTTGGAGCTTGTTTTATTGCTCCAGTAGGAGCGCCTCCAGCCATTAGCTCGCTCCTCTCTTAATTGGTTCTGCGGGATGAATTTTCTCGGCAGATATGTGGCGATGACCAAGACGCTCTGCCTTGGTATCTAGATACTTCTCATTAAATGGGTTCCGCTTGATCACGATAGAACGCTGGTGACAACGAATGCCTTGGGATTGCACCGCTACAACTTTTTCCGGATTGTTGGAGAGTAGAGTCATTGAGGTTATTTCCAAGGTTCGAAGAATTTCGATTGCATCACTCCAATCGCGCGCATCAACAGGATGACCCAGAGTGGTGTTGGCATCTACCGTATCAAGGCCAGCATCTTGTAGTTGATAAGCTTTTAGTTTTTCAGAGAACCCTATTCCGCGTCCTTCATGATTTCTTAGATAGATGACGTAACCATATCCGTGCTCTGCAATCGCTCTCATGGCTGCCGCTAGCTGTTGACCACAATCACATCGCAACGAGCGGAGCACATCTCCAGTAAAACACTCTGAATGAATACGGACCAACGGCTCCGCTTCTGGTTTCCCGAACTTCACAATCGCATGTTCGCGTTGTGATATTCCAGAAAAGGAGGCGACCTGCCAGTTACCGCTCCGGGTTGGGAGCTCGGCCCATGAAAGCGTGGTAGGAATGAACTCATTCTTATCTTCGATGGGATTGGCTTGAATATAATTTCGTATCTGCTCAATCGGGATGATTGGAATTTGATGCGTCGCAGCGAATGCTTGTAATTGGATACCGCGAGCCATCGACCCATCATCGTTAACAATCTCAGCGAGTAGTGAAACAGCGCTAGAGCGCACTAATTGAGCCAGTGCAATGCCAGCCTCGGTATGGCCACCTCTAGCTGTAAGACCGTTCCGGTTGCCAATCAAAGGGAAGATGTGACCTGGTCGAACGAAGTCGTGCGGATCAACTTTCGCTCTGGCAAGTGTACGGATGGTATTTGCGCGCTCTTGCGCGCTAACACCAGTGGTAAGTCCCTCCTTGGCATCTATCGAGATGGTAAATGCAGTCTTCTTGGGATCTTGATTATTATCGACCATTAAGGGGAGTTGTAGCGCCCTAGCGCGATCTTCGGTGATTGCAACGCAGAGAATTCCAGTTGTGTGACGCACCATAAATGCGACCTGCTCGGTAGTGACGCTCTCTGCAAGAATAATGAGATCGCCTTCATTCTCGCGGTCAGCATCGTCAACGACGATTAGGAATTCTCCTCTGGCAAATCTCTCCAGTGCTTCCTTCATTGATCTCTCTTCTCCAATAAACGCTCGACATATTTTGCGAGAACATCCACTTCAATATTAATTAGATCCCCGGGTTTCGCCCTCGATAGATTTGTTCGCTCCAGCGTTTCGGGAATAAGCCAAAGATCCACGATAGAGCTTGCATCATCAATACTCCCGACGGTGAGCGAGACTCCGTCCAGGGTGATCGAACCTTGATTTACAACATAGCGAGTTAATTCGCGTGGGATCTCGATGGATAAGTGCGCCGAGGATTCACCTGGAATCAGCGCTTGAACTACCCCAACTCCATCGACATGTCCCGCAACGATATGTCCGCCGAGTCGGTCCGAGGCGCGCACTGCCAGCTCTAAATTAAGAAGTGTGCCGACGGCGATATTCTTAAGTGAAGTCATCTTCAACGTCTGCACCATCACATCTGCGGTAAAAAAATCCGATCCCACCGAGGTCGCACTCAGGCATACGCCATTGACTGCCACCGATTCCCCTTGCGAAATCTGTGGGGCTAAAATAGGTGCAATGACCTTGATTACTGCAGATTCGCCCAGGTATTCAATAGCGCCTACCACGCCCAGCTCGGCTACCAAACCAGTAAACATTTAGAGTCCTCCTTGCAAGAGGTAGTGGCTCTTGATATTGCCATCAATTACCTGTAAAGAGAGAAGTTGTAAATCAATTCGCTCATTAAGTGTTTCAATTCCTAAATCATTAACAAAGGCCATACCTGAACCCAAAATAGTTGGAGCTTGATAATGCACAATCTCATCGATTAAACCTGCGAGTAAGAGCGCGCTGCCAAGGGTTGGCCCTGCCTCGACCAGAATTGAATTAAAGGAGCGCTCTTTCGCGAGCTTACTAAATTCCTCCATGGAATTACTCTTAAGAAATATAGTCTCTGCGCGCCCATCGTAGAGGTGATGAGTTGATGGGATTTCTTTTTTCCCAAAAACAATTCGTACCGGGTTCGCCGTATATCCGGCAGAATTTTCTGGCGTAGTCCGTGGCGTAAGTAATGGATTGTCTAAGAGTGCTGTATTAGTACCGACCATAATTGCATCACTACCACGACGGAGCGCCTGTACATCAGCGCGTGCTCCTGCTGAAGTAATCCACTGTGAGGTTCCATCGCGCGCAGCAATTTTTCCATCTAGCGTTGTTGCGATCTTCCAAGTTATCAGCGGGGAAGCGGTACGAATTTTCTTCAACCATGCTCGATTAGCAAACTCGCTTTCGGGATGGCTGATTTTTCTAACTTTAATTCCGGCCCTTCGCAAACGCTCCGCTCCACCTGCCGCCTTTAGATTCGGGTCACTAGTAGCAAAAGTCACCTCCGTAATTCCTGCTGCAATAATTACATCCACGCACGGTGGAGTTTCGCCATGATGGTTACAAGGTTCCAGAGTTACGAAAAGGTGTGCCCCGCGAGTCTGAACTCCGGCACTTTTAATTGCAATAACTTCGGCGTGATCTGGTGAACTCATCCGGTGATGAAAGCCGGTTGAAGCCAGAGAACCATCAGCAGATGTAAGAACTGCTCCAACGATTGGATTAGGCGATGTTGCGCCAAGTCCGCGCAGGGATAACTCCGTAGCTAACGCCATGGCTTCGATGGAATTCATCTCTCCCCCGCTTCGGTTTTAACCTTGCTCAAAATACGAGCTACCGGGGTAGGCAAAAATTTCGCGAACATCTCGTGCATCTGTTATCTCTCATCCGGACTTTAACCGTCGGTCTCAGAATTACACTGAGTCAACCGCCCACTGGCTGTGTGCGGGTCGCGGACTTTAACCGCCGGTTCGAAATTACATCGACCCCGATAACGTATTACTATCCTAATCTAAGAGCGCTCTTCTACGCCAAGTTATGCGTTCGGGAGAACGACCTTGTTGGACGCTTAATCCGTAGGGTGACACACAATCCGATAGGGACTTAATCCCTCATCCTCAAATCCATTCAAATCTCATCAGAAAAGTGGACATTAAATTCCATTTTTATGACCTCCATTGGGCAGATTCAGGTATGACTCAGGATATTGACGCTTAAAATTTGGCAAATTGCTCTCTTTAGTGGACAACACTGTGGACAACACTGTGGACAGCACCGTGGACAACCGGTTATATTGAGATATGGAAAACCGCAAGTACGAAAACAGTCATCCATGGCTCACTTTTCAGTTTGATGCCAATCGCCTTGGGGTCCTTACCTGGGCCCATCTAGGAGAGTGTTTTTCTAAGTGCCAACATTTGGTAGGCACTCCCTTGAAGCCAACTTTCGCCGACAAGTTAGCTGAGATTTACCTACGCAGAGGTGCCCTCGCTTCGGCTGCAATCGAAGGCAACTCATTGAGCGAAGACGATGTCGAACAAATTTTCGATCAAAAAAAGAAGTTACCTGAATCTCAACAATATTTGGAATCGGAGATTCGAAACATAATACGCGCGCTAAATGACGTAAAGGTATCGGTTTTGTCAGAAACGAAATTCAAGTTAACCCCTGAATGGATACTGCAAGTCCATTCCAAATTACTCGAGGGTCTAGAGGTGCCAGAATATGTGATTCCTGGCGAGACGAGAAAAGTGTCCATAGTGGTTGGGAACTATAAAGGAGTTCCGGCCGAGGATGTGGACTTTCTGATCCAAAAACTTTGCGATTGGGTAAATACCATGCTCCTCGAAATTGACGAGGAAAAGTCCACCTCCCCTGATGCGGCATTCATTAAGACCTTCTTCGTTGCAATTCTCGTTCATCTATATATCGCTTGGATTCACCCTTTCGGAGATGGAAATGGCCGAACAGCACGAGTTATTGAGTGCGCCATTTTTGCGCATAGCGGGCTGGTTCCCTGGATTAGTACAAATTTGCTATCAGATTATTTTAACCGGACACGCAGTAAATATTATGAAAGGCTAGAAGCGACATCCAGAAATAATGATGTAACTGGGTTTATTGCATACAGTGCAATTGGGCTGCGAGATCAGCTGCGCGCTCAAATTATTGTGGTTCAAAGTGAACAGAAGAAGGTCGCTTGGGTTAATTTCGTACACGAGGTTCTTGATCGTGAATCACCAACTACGTCCCATAGGCGTTGCAAGTTAGTATTGGCAATGCCAGTTGGCGAAGAGTTGTCGGCACAAGGTATCCAATTTCTGAGTCCTGCGATCGCCGCCAACTATGGACTCGGTCACGAGAAAACCTTGAAGAGAGATATAAATAGACTGGTTGAACTCGGCTTATTGGAGAAAGTTGACAAGAATCTATACCGTGTGCGGATTGATCAGATGGATGCCTTTACGCCACGATCTGAAAACAGTAGGGAAACCTCGCAATGAAAGTTATGAAAACGAGAGTGCAAAAAATCGTAAAGAGTGACATCTAATCTGCACTCAAAATTACATATCGGTGAGGTGCAAGAGACTAATTGCGCACCTGGCACTTTGGGCAAAAATGCGATGACCGATTCGCAAATACAATTCGGCGAATCAGACGATTGCATCGAGGACACGAGTGACCTGCTTGGCCATAGACGGCCAGCGATCTCTCGAAGAAGCCGCTCTCGCCATTTACATTTATATACATATCATCAAAAGATGTCCCGCCTTGGGCAATTGCCTGCGACATAACCTCGGTAGCGGCACTAATAAGTGAGCCTATTTTCTTAACTGAGAGGTGACTTGCCGTGGATTCTGGATGGATCCGCGCTCGCCAGAGCGATTCATCAGCATAGATATTTCCAACTCCGCTCATGATCTCTTGATTGAGCAGCGCCGTCTTAATCTTGACGTTCCGTGATTTATAAATAGCGATAACTTTCTCGGCGTCAAATCTCGCATCAAAGGGATCGAGTGCGATATGGCGCGCAGATTGCGCGACACCATCAATGAGACTCTCCACCGATAGCCATCCAAATGTGCGCTGATCATTGAAGTAGAGCTCTTTCCTGCGCAACCCTTTTTTTAATCTGAAGCTGGCGCGTATATGTTTTGGCGTTGGGTGATCTGGGCGATTAATCAAAAACTGCCCTGACATCCCCAAGTGAGCGACCAATACTTCTGGGCGATTTAGAATAAACCAGAGAAACTTCCCGCGACGATTGATGCCCATGATGCGCGCGCCCGACAATGAAGCAAGTGGTGCAATTGAGCTCTTTTTCAGCATTCGCGGATGGAGATCTTGGCTCGATGTAATCGTGTAGCCCGCAATTAGATGCTCTAACCCACGACG
>JBCKHR010000002.1:0-89137 GCA_038905755.1 Candidatus Planktophila sp. | reverse complement strand
CCTTGCTCCAATTGCTGATTTACACGCTGGCGAAGTGCTGAACCTAGATAACGGTGCAGTTCAATCTTTCTTAGGCGCGCCAGCGAAGCGATTTGGATCCAATGCAAATTACAACGCTCGGAAATCCCATAACCATTATTCATGGAGAGGCCGATACCCTTGTACCAATTGAACTCTCAGAAGGATATGTGAGCTCCAAGAATGGAGCGGTTACTTTTATTAAACTTCTCGGAGTTGGGCATTTCGAATTAATTGATCCAAGAAGTTCGGTTTGGGAAATTATTCAGAGTGAGTTAAATAAAGTTAAAAGTTAATTAATAACTTTTGCAAATCTTCCACCCTTTTTGAGTACCGAATCCAACGCTGGACGCGTTAACTTGCCCGTAAAGGTGTTCTGCTGGCTAGGGTGATAACTAGCTAAAAGTAAGTACTCGGCGCCTTCGTGAGAGTATTTAAGCGATGCCCCATGGCCAAATTTAACTTTTCTTACTGGATGGCCCAACTCGATCAGCGTTTTAAAAATCGCATCCCACGCAAAGGAGCCAAGGCCAACGATTGCTCTAGTAGTTGGAAGGCAGAGTTGCAGCTCGCGAAGAAAGAATGGTTGGCAATTATCGCGCTCTTCATTGCTTGGTTTATTTCCGGGAGGCGCACAACGAACTGCGCAAATTATGCGCGTCTCTTTTAGCTCTTGGCCATCACGCAGAGATTGACTCGTAGCAATCTTTGCAATTCCGATTTTATGCAATGAGGCAAATAGCCAATCACCGGATGAGTCGCCAGTGAATATACGACCAGTTCTATTTGCGCCATGGGCTCCGGGGGCTAAACCAACAATGAGGAGCTTTGGTTTATTTGAACCAAAACCAGGGATTGGTTTGCCCCAATAGGTTTGATCTAAATAAGCCTTTCGTTTTACGACTGCAACTTCTTCTCGCCATGCAACTAAGCGCGGGCATGCGGTGCATTTAATAATTTCTTTATCGAGGGCTGAAAATGTTTTTGCTTTAGACAAGTGAGGCAGCCATTCCATCGAGAATATCGCACTCGGATGCAACAAATTCGCGCGCGCCAGTTGCTTTCATGGCTTCAGATAAAATTAACGCCCCTGCCGAAATTACATCAACGCGACCTGAGTGCATGTAACCGTGCGCTGCACGTTTTTCGCGCGTTTGCGCTAAGAACATCTGGGAAATTTCGTGGGTCCTCGCCGCAGAAATGCGCGATAAATGAATGGCATAACGATCATAGAAATCTAAGCCAAGGGCAGCAGCGGCAACTGTGGTGGCAGTTCCGGCAACGGCAATTAGAGTTTTTGCCGCTCTGATTGGAACAAAGGTGGCAGCTTCGGCAATTGCCCCTTGAATATCGCTCCGTGCCGCTTCAATCTCAGCAGAGGTGGCTGAATCTGATTTAAAGTGTCGCTCGCTCATACGTACACAACCAATATTTACACTCCGCGCTGAAAGAACGTGGTCAATACCAAAGACAAACTCGGTTGAACCACCACCAATATCAACGACTAGGAATGGGCCTTCATTCTGGGGTAAATCTTGAATTGCACCTTTAAATGAGAGAGCGGCCTCTTCTTCGCCGGAGATGACTTCCGGTTCGATTCCAAGTCGTTCTTTGACGCCATCAATGAAGAGGTGGCGGTTTGTGGCATCGCGCGTAGCGCTCGTGGCACAGAAGCGAATTCTTTCAACTCCGCGCTTTGCAATTTCAATTGCAATGGCATCTACTGCGACCAAAGTTCGAGCAATAGCTTCAGGATGGAATTGGCCAGTCTCATCAACGCCCTCTCCGAGGCGAACTATCTCCATGGTGCGGATAATTTCGCGAAAGTTTTTTCCATCAATATCTGCAATCAACAAACGTATTGAATTAGTTCCACAATCAATGGCGGCTACTCGCATGGATTGTTAACCCACCATTCTGGAAGTTTGGCGAGTGCTTCATCGCCGAGTGGATTTACAGCCGGACCGGCAGCTAGCGAATGTGCCACAAGTGAATGTAAACATTTCACGCGATCGGGCATTCCGCCTGCAGAGATATTTTCGATTTCCCAAACTTCGATTCCTAAAACTGCGCGCGCAGCTAAATATTTCTCATGAGCGACGGCATAGGTCCTTGCTAACTCAGTATCGGTTGCTAAGCGCTCGTTCATTTCTCCCATTAAGCCGGTAGTTTCTAAAGTAGAAATAGCAGCAGTTAAACGTGGGCAAGTTGCATAGAAGAAAGTTGGAAACGGTGTTCCATCAGCTAAGCGTGGATTTGTTTCAACAACTGCTGGTTTGCCGCATGGACAGCGATAAGCAACCCCATGAACATCTCTGGGAGTACGACCTAATTGCGCTTGGATTGCGCTTAAATCCTCTTCTGAGGCCGCTCTCATGGCTCAACCAGCTTCGGTAATTGTGACAATTAAACGGGTATACCAAGGTTGGCCCTCAGGAATGTTATCGGCAACTTTTCTCGTATCACTTCCCGAACTTTCCTTTGCGCTGTCCGTCACGATGTATTGACGCTCTCCCGGTAAAACAAAATGTAAACGTTCGCGGGCCTGTGATTTAATATATTGCGGATCTTGCCAGAGCGTTAACTCTTGGCGGGCTTTCGCCAGCGCTACAGAGTTAGCATTCAATTGGGATTGGAGTGCATTAATCTGTGCGCGTTGTGTGAAGTAATTCTTTACCGGTGGCGCAAGTGTTAGAGCTAAGAAGAAAAGAATTACTAAGAGCGTCAGAGAGCGACCAGAGCCACGCCGGCGATTAAAGCTAAGAGTTCGACGACGGCGTGCCATTGGATCGCCTTAGCTATCCTTTAAAGCGCGGGAAAGCTGCGCGACCTGCATATCGGCCAGCGCTACCCAACTCTTCTTCAATGCGAATAAGTTGATTATATTTTGCAACCCGTTCGCTGCGAGCAGGTGCGCCCGTTTTAATTTGTCCGCAATTTGTAGCAACAGCTAAGTCAGCAATTGTCGTGTCTTCTGTTTCACCAGAGCGGTGGCTAAGCATGCTGCGATATTGCGCGGTATGTGCCATCTCAACTGCATCTAAAGTTTCCGTCAGCGTTCCGATCTGATTAACTTTTACCAATAAAGCATTTGCGGTCTGCGATGCAATTCCTTTTTTAAGTCGAATCGGGTTGGTAACAAAGAGATCATCGCCAACAATTTGAACACGTGAGCCGAGAACTTTTGTCAGCCGCGCCCAGCCAGCCCAATCTTCTTCATTGAGTGGATCTTCAATAGAGACCAACGGGTAGGCATCAACGAGTTCGGTGTAATAAGCGATCATTTCATCAGAGGTCTTGAGTTCACCTTCAAATCTATATTTTCCATCTTCATGGAACTCGGTTGCTGCAACATCCATTGCTAGGGCAACATCGCTGCCTGCCTTTAGTCCAGTCAGGCTAATTGCTTCAAGAATTAAGTCGAGAGCCGCTCGGTTACTTTCAAGATTTGGGGCGAAGCCACCTTCATCTCCAACGCTAGTAGCTAAACCGCGCTTCTTGAGTACTGATTTAAGACTGTGGTAAATCTCAGCGCCCCATCGGAGGGATTCGCTAAAGGTTGGCGCACCGATCGGGGCAACCATGAATTCTTGAATATCCACGTTGGTATCAGCATGTGCGCCACCGTTGAGGATGTTCATCATCGGAATTGGCAAAATATGCGCTTGGCTTCCACCTAAATAGCGAAAGAGAGATTGGTGCGAGCTAGCTGCTGATGCTTTTGCTACGGCAAGTGAAACACCAAGAATTGCATTGGCACCGAGGCGCGATTTATTTGGGGTGCCATCTAAATCTAACATCGTGGTATCGATTAAGCGTTGGTCGATGGAATCAAGTCCCACAACTGCTCTGGCAATTTCGCCGTTTACAAAACCCACTGCGGCCAGAACGCCCTTGCCTAAGTAACGTGGCCCACCATCGCGTAGTTCAGCAGCTTCAAAAGCGCCAGTAGATGCTCCGCTGGGGACCGCTGCCCGAGATTTCGTTCCATCGCTTAATTCAATATCGACTTCAACCGTTGGATTTCCGCGAGAGTCGAGAATTTCACGGGCATGGATAGATTTAATTATTGGCACTAGGTGCTTCTCCTCAAATCGCTTGAATACGCATATCTTAGCGTGACTCAATCGAAGTTATTTGCTCACTTAACGAACGCGCTTCGTTGCGCAGTGCAGATTCTGCATCGATACCGTTCTTATGGGCCCATGTTATTACAGCTAAGAGCGCTTTCCCAACGCCGTTTTCATCTGCATCCGCATTGATATCTACAGAATCTGGCGTTGCAACTTTAACGCCAGATTTTTGAGCGCGATATAAGAGTTTTTCGATAAGCGGCAGGGCAGGTTGAGCCATTGCGATTCCATGGAGAGCGGAGGTGCGACCCTTTTCTGCGGCTTTAATACTTTCCCAATTCGTCAAAACTTCTTCACTCCCAGAAACTTCTACATCACCAAATACATGAGGATGTCTGCGGATTAATTTTTCAACAATCGAGCGCGCGATATCTTCAATAGTGAAAGGGTCGTCTGGGTGTTCTTGGGCGATGCGTGCGTGGAAATAGACTTGCAACAACACATCACCGAGCTCTTCACGCATTCCTGCGCGATCTGCGCTGCCTAACGCATCAACAAATTCGTATGACTCTTCAAGTAAATACTTAACGAGTGACTCATGAGTTTGTTCGCCATCCCATGGACACCCACCAGGTGAGCGCAAAGCATCCATGACTTCAACTAAGCGTTGAAGTTGTGAACCGCTCATACCAAACTAGTTACTTAGTCGGAGGTGTTACTGCAGTGCCAGCGGAATCGGCTGCAATCACATCTGCTTTGGTGGCATCCCAAATTCCATAGCGTGGATTGATGCTCACTTTAAGTTGCGCAGCTTTTGCGACAAGACGTTTTTGAATTTCAACGGCGATGTTCTCTTCGCTTACTCCACTGGCAACTAACGCTTGGGCTAACTTATCAGAAATAATAATTGCTTCAATGTACTGATCTAAATCTTTTGGTGCGATTTGCGCGCCGACGAGAGCCGAAGGAAGTCCCTCTGTGCCGCCAACTTGCTCAACAATGCTGGCGCGGCGCGTATCAATTTCAGCCTTAGTAACTTCGAGCTTGAACTCCTTTGCAGTTTGAAGGATTAGATATGACACTAGATGGAAGCGCAATTGAGCACGGTTAAGTGTTTCGCCGCTCTCCAATTGCATCGCTGTAATGTCAACGCTTCCGCGCTCGGCCATAACTGAATCGATACTCCCCTGAACGGTGGCTTGTGTAATTTTCACATCTCCTACCGTTGCTGCGGCACCAACTTGGGCGCAACCAGATAATAAGAGCGCTGCTACTACCGTTAGGCTTACCAGAATCTTCTTCACGTTATGGACTCGCTTTCCTCTTTAGACACTTTTAGGCACCTATTTGCTTTAGGGCCTCAACTGCGAAGGCCAGAACAGAAGTATCCACTATCGGAGCGCCGATTTCTGACGGCTTCCAAGCGGTGAGTTGCGGAAGGGCAATCAGAACTCGCCTCGTTGCCACTTTATAAAGTGAACCGGGATAGATACGGGTTAAACGTAATTGACGCGATTCTGGCAAAGTTATGGGTCCCAACCGTAAGAACTTACCTTGCAAAACCACTTCCGTAAGGAGCGCACTTTTAGCCATGGATCTCAAATGGGCTACCCCTAATAGCGATTGGGCCTCATCAGGCAACTCTCCAAAACGATCTACAAGTTCGCTGCGGATTGCCTCAACATCTTCGGCGCTTCGGACATCAGCTAAACGGCGATAGAGATCCAAACGCAAGCGTTCTCCCGGAACATATTCGCTGGATAAGTGGGCATTGATGGGCAATTCGATTTTGCATTCTGAAAACTTTTCTTGAGTTTCAAGGATTCCAGTTTTGTAATCTTGAACCGCTTCTCCAACCATTCGCATATATAAATCAAAGCCGACATCAGCGATGTGGCCAGACTGTTCCCCACCTAATAAATTACCGGCACCTCGAATTTCTAAGTCTTTAAGTGCCACCCGCATACCAGAACCTAAATCAGTATTTGCAGCAATCGTTGTGAGTCGGTCGTGTGCTAATTCAGATAGCGGTTGATCGGCTGGATAAAGAAAATATGCATATGCCCGCTCACGTCCACGGCCAACTCGTCCGCGTAATTGATGCAATTGAGATAAACCAAAATTATCAGAACGCTCCACAATCAAAGTATTTGCGTTAGCAATATCTAAACCGCTCTCAACAATCGTCGTGCATACAAGAATATCGAAATCACGATTCCAAAAAGCAAGGATCACATCTTCTAAAGCACCTTCGCTCATTTGTCCATGCGCTATTCGAATTCTTGCTTCGGGTACTAACTCTTGGAGCTTCGATGCGGTTCGATCGATGGATTCAACGCGGTTATGTATGTAAAAGATTTGACCATCACGTAAAAGTTCACGGTGAATAGCTGCGGTAATTTGCGCATCATCGCTTGGTCCAACGTAGGTAAGAATTGGACGTCGCTCTTCTGGTGGGGTTGTAATGGTCGACATTTCTCGAATTCCAGTTACTGCCATTTCCAGCGTGCGGGGAATTGGCGTTGCTGACATGGCTAAAACATCAACGGTAGTGCGCATTCTCTTAAGTAGCTCTTTCTGCTCTACTCCAAAACGCTGCTCTTCATCAACAATTACCAGACCAAGATCTTTGAAGTGAACATCGGCAGAGAGGATTCGATGTGTACCGATAACTACATCAACCGAACCAGCCGCAAGAGCGCTAAGAATTTCCTTACTCTCTTTAGCGGTGTTAAATCGTGATAAACCAGCAACTTTTATTGGGAAACCTGCATATCTTTCAGCAAAGGTTCGGCAATGTTGCTGTACGAGCAAAGTTGTTGGAACTAAAAGGGCAACTTGTTTACCATCTTGTACCGCTTTAAAAGCTGCACGTATTGCAATCTCTGTTTTTCCATACCCAACATCGCCGCAAATAATGCGATCCATTGGATAAGGGCGTTCCATATCTGCTTTGACATCATTAATAGCAGAGAGCTGATCTGGTGTTTCTATATAAGAGAAAGAATCTTCTAACTCTCGTTGCCACGGCGTATCGGAAGAGAAAGCAAAACCTGGTGAACTAGTTCGAGCGGCATATAAACGAATTAACTCCCCAGCAATTTGGCGAACTGCTTTTCGCGCACGACCTTTAGCTTTTTGCCATTCACCGCTACCAATTCGATGCACAGTTGGCGCTTCGCCACCTACATACTTACTTACCTGTTCCAGTGAATCAGTCGGAACAAAGATTCGATCTCCCGGTAGTCCGCGTTTTGCGCAGGCATATTCAATTACCAGGTATTCGCGAGTAATTCCGCCAACGCTCCGTTCAACTAGCTCAACATAGCGACCGATTCCATGTTGTTCATGAACGATAAAATCACCAGACTTCAACTCCAGCGGATCAATCGCCGCTTTGCGTTTGCTAGGCATGCGCTCGTTATCTTTAACGCTACCTTTGCTTCCGGTTAAATCGCGCTCAGTAATAAAGTAGAGGTCGCTTTCTTCCGACTCAAAACCATGAGCCAACACGGTTGTGGTGAGATGAATGGCACCGCGGGTTGGTTGGGCTGCGAGTTTTTCAACAATGATTACAGGTAGATCCGCGCTTCGAAAAATTCCAGCATATCGCTCGAGCATTCCATGTCCGTGAGTTGCGAAAATGACGCTTTTATTACGCTCTACTGCGCTCCGTAATTGTTCAACTGTTCGCTCAATATCTCCGCGCATCGGATCAATGGCCTTGAAGTCAAGAAAAGCCGTTTCTTCGGATAAATCGTTGCCGAATGGATTGAGAGCTGATTTTCCTACGCCGGTACGGTCAATTTCTTCACTTAGCTCACGCCACGACATGTAAGTACCCGAACCGTCATGGATTGGTACGCTCCCTCCAACTGCAGCGTTTGACCACGAAGCGGCTAGGAATTCTTCGTTAGTCGATAGCAAGCCTGCTGCTCGAGATTTAATTCGTTCTTCATCGATAAATATGATTTCGGTATCCGGCGACATGCGCGTGAGCAAAGATTCTGTTTCATCGATGAGCAATGGAATAAGAGATTCCATCCCTTCGAACACAATTCCTTGGGCAATTTTGTGGAGTAACTCTTTCGCCGATGGATATTGGCTTTCAAGTTCGCCAGCGCGCGCTTTAACCTCATCTGTTAATAGAAGTTCTCGGCATGGAAAAATTTCAACAACACCGATAACTGGTTTGAAAGTTCGTTGATCGGAAACTTCAAAATAACTTAAATCCTCGATTTCATCACCGAAAAAATCAATTCGGATTGGATGTTCACTTAGTGGTAGGAATATATCCACGATACCGCCACGCACTGCAAATTCTCCGCGACGTTCCACTAAATCTGTTCGAGAATAAGCAAGGGCTGATAAATGACGAACCAACGCTTCAAGACTTTGCGATGCGCCGATCTCAAGTTTCATAAGTGGAATAGAGCCGAGCGAGGCAATGATGCGATGAATCGCGCCACGTACCGGAGTTACCACAATCGGATGAACATCTTGCTTTGTTTTCAGAGCATATAAAGTTTGAATTCGCGCAGCCACCGTGTCACTTCGGGGGCTCAATTTCTCATGCGGAAGGGTTTCCCATGCAGGAAAATCAAGAACGTTTCCATGCAAATCTCGCAACTCAGTAGCTAAATCTTCAGCGCTGCGACTTGAACTTGTTATTACAAGAATTGGCTTCTCTTGCGCGCGCAAAGCGATAATGAATGGATAAGTCGGCGCCGGCGAAACTAAGGAGGAAGCGGCCATCGCGCTGCGAAGTGGCTGGCTTTGCTGCATAAGTGCCAATAACCCACGCATACCTGTCCACTCCTTTTGATTCCCAGCTAAATGCAACTAGGTAATTCTAATCTGTCCACATCTACAGTGATGACCTGCGATGATTGCCCAATGCGCGAGAAGAAACGTGAGAGCACGCTTGCCGCTGATGGCGCTGGACTTCGCAGTGATGTGCGCCGCTTGGGTGATTTGCTCGGCCAAACGTTAGTTCGCCAAGAGGGTCAAGAACTTTTGGATTTAGTGGAGTTAGTCCGAAAAGAAATTCGAGAAGGTGATGCCGCCCAATTATTAGGAAAACTTTCCCTGGAAGATTCTGTACAGCTAGTTCGCGCATTCAGCACATACTTCCATTTAGCAAATATTGCCGAACAAGTTCACCGTTCGCGGGTATTAGCTGATGCACGAAAAGAAGGTGGCTCATGGCTGACTCGGGCCGTCGATAAAATCGAGGCGGCATATAAAGCACAAACACCTGGACATGAATTAACGCGCGCAGAAATTAAACAATGGGTTGGCGAGTTAATGGTCCGCCCGGTTTTTACTGCCCACCCAACTGAAGCTGCTCGCCGATCAATCCTCAATCAACTTGGCCGTGTATCAACTCTCTTAGATCAAGAGCGAACCCCTGCTCAGAGTGAGCGTCTCGCTGAAGTTATTGATTTGCTCTGGCAGACCGATGAGTTGCGACTTGATCGCCCAGAACCTCTCGATGAAGCTATGAACGCCCTTTACTATTTAGATGACCTCTTTCGCCAGAGCGTTCCTGAAGTTCTCAACGATTTCGCACGCGAAATGAAACGTTTAGGTATCGATGTTCCAGTGGATGCTAGACCGCTTACTTTTGGAAGTTGGATTGGTGGCGATCGCGACGGTAACCCGAATATCACGGCTCAAATCACCAAAGATGCAATTGTCCTACAGGTAGGCCATGCAATTCGCGTGACGATCGCTGCGATGGATGAGCTTCGCCAATTACTCTCTGTCTCTACTCGGATAGCAGGGGCTACCCCTGAACTCAGCGCATCAATTAAAGAAGATTTAATACACATTCCAGAATTCGAAGCACGTTTTTTGCGTTTAAATGTCCAAGAACCGTACCGACTTAAAGCAACTGCAATCGTGCACCGTTTAGCAATGACGCGTAATCGCCATGCCAAGAGTGGTCCGCATGTACCGCACCGTGATTATAGAAATAGCGAAGAACTCTTGCAGGATTTAATCCTGATGCGGGATTCTCTTTTTGCCAATAAGGGCGAACTCATTGCAACAGGTTTACTCGAACGCACAATAAGAACGGTCGCAGCTTTTGGTCTGACTCACGCCACAATGGATATTCGCGAACATTCCGATGCCCATCATCACGTCTTGAGCCAAATAGTTTCTGATTCAAACTATTCAAAAACAACCCATGAAGAACGCTTTGAACTCCTAACTTCATTGTTGGCCGATTCTACAATTTTAGACACTTCAAAAGTTGATGCAGGTGCCCAAGAAACTCTTGATACTTTTACTGCAATCGCCGAAATCATCGAACGTTTTGGATCACAAGCAATTGAAACGTACATCGTTTCAATGACTAAGGGTGCTGACGATCTCATTGCTGCAGTAGTGCTCGCCCAACAAGTTGGTTTAGTAAATTTAAAGCAAAAGATTGCAACGATTGGTTTTGCACCGCTACTAGAAACAGTTGCTGAACTCCGCTCTGCTGGAGAAATTTTGGAGAAACTCTTAAGCAATCCTGCTTATCGCGAAGTGGTAACTTTTCGCGAAAATGTACAAGAAGTCATGTTGGGTTATTCAGATTCCAATAAGGATGCTGGAATTGCAACAAGCCAGTGGGAAATCCACCGTGCCCAACGACGCTTACGCGATGTCGCAATGAAATATGGCGTTACTTTACGTTTATTTCACGGTCGCGGCGGATCGGTTGGGCGCGGAGGTGGGCCAACTTATGAAGCTCTAGTCGCGCTACCTTGGGGCTCAGTTGATGGCCAGATAAAAATGACTGAACAAGGTGAAGTTATCAGCGATAAGTATGCCCTCGCCGCACTCGCCCGAGAAAATGTTGAGTTAATTCTTGCCGCCTCACTTGAGGCAACAGTTCTTAATCGCGGACCACGACAAAGTGAGCAAGCCCTTGAAGAGTGGAATGGCTGCATGCAGATAATAAGCGACCGCGCATTTGCACGGTATCGCGGCCTCATCGATCACAAAGATTTGCCTGCATATTTCTATGCATCCACTCCGGTCGAACAACTAGGAGAAATGCTCTTTGGCTCGCGCCCATCGCGCCGTCCAGATGCAAGCGCAGGTCTGGCAAGTTTGCGCGCGATTCCATGGGTTTTTGGTTGGACTCAATCGCGCCAAATTGTTCCAGGTTGGTATGGAGTTGGCTCTGGACTTAAAGCTGCACGAGAAGCAGGAAAAGGCGAAACTCTCCGCAACGCGTTAAAGGAGTGGCACTTCTTTCACACATTCATCAGCAATGTCGAAATGGTTCTGGCTAAAACGGATTTAGCGATGGCTAAACGTTATGTGGACGCGCTCGTTCCAGAGAATCTGCAACATTTTTTGACCGATATTGAGGAAGAATTCAATTTAACGGTGAGAGAAATTCTCTTACTCACGGAGAAAGATTCACTCCTTGAAGACCAACCAATTCTGGCGCGAACGCTACAAGTACGCGAAGATTATCTCTCTCCCATCCATTTAATGCAGATTAATTTGCTCAACCGAGTGCGCAATGGAAGTGATACTAATAATCCAGTTTTACGCCGAGCGCTATTACTTACCATTAATGGAGTAGCTGCGGGTCTTCGAAATACTGGTTGATTTAACTATTAAAGTTTTGTTGCGTCACTTCAAGACCTGCGCTAATTAGTGACTCCACAACGTCAGCTCCGCGGTCAATAAAGGGCGCTAAATCTTTCTTCTCTGCCGATGAAAAAGTTTTCAATACGAAATCGCCAGGATCTTGCTGGCCAAGTGGACGACCAATCCCCATTCGCACACGGAAATACTCTGCAGTTCCAAAAGAGGAAGTCATAGATTTAAGTCCGTTGTGACCGTTATCTCCACCAGCCCTCTTAGCTCGAATTGCAGCAAAAGGAAGATCTAACTCATCATGAATGGCAATTATATTTTCAGGAGCAATCGAATAGAACTGGGCCAGTGATTTAGCAGGTCCACCCGATTCATTCATATAACTCTTAGATTTTGCCACGATAATCGATTCACTATCGCCTAATTTAAACGCCGCAACGTGAGTCCGAGATTTATGTGATGACCACTTCGCGTTATGGCGTTTAGCTAACTCGTCAACAACCATTGCGCCAATATTGTGGCGCGTTGCCACATATTGATCGCCCGGGTTCCCTAAACCAATAACGAGCCAGACCACAAAGAGTTAAGCGTCTTTCTTCTCAGCCTCATGAGCAGGAGCTACGACATCAGCGACAGGAGCTACGGCATCAGATGCGATTGAGCGCACTGAAAGGTGCACAACAATCATCTTCGGATCGGAAACAAGAGTTACGCCAGCAGGGAGTTTTACATCACCAGCGTAAAGTGAGAGTCCAGCCACAAGACCTGTGAGATCAAGATCGAAGAAGGTAGGAATCGAAGTGGCTTCAACTTCAACATCAATAGTGTTGTTGACGTGTTCAAGAATTCCGTCGCGATCAAATTCACCAGCAGCGTGAACTGGGACAGAGACAGTAACTTTTTCGCCACGCCGTACGATTAATAGATCAACGTGATCAATTGTTTGGCGCAATGGATGGCGAACAATTGCTTTAGGCAAAGTAAGCTCAGTTTTTCCATCAACGATAACGTCAATAAGAACGTTTGAAATCTTCAAAGCAACACCGAGTTCGCGCGCAGGAAGTACAACGTGTGAAGGTTTTTCACCATGACCGTAAATCACCGCAGGAACTAAACCATCGCGACGAGCACGACGTGAGGCGCCCTTACCAAATTCAGTACGACGAACGCCGTTGATTGAAATCTCTGCCATTTTGAACTCCTGCTCGGTTACCATCGGTATTTACAGAAAAGTTCCAGCAGGAGAAATTCCTACACCGTCGATTACGGAAAATAATTCTTACCCTCGCCGGAACAGCCCAAAGGTTAGCGAAAAGGAGCCTGAAAGAGCAAATCGCGCTTAAGAGAGGCCATCGAAGAGGCTCGTGACCGAGCCATCTTCAAAGACTTCACGAATTGCTCGAGCAAGAAGTGGCGCAATTGTGAGGACAGTTAAACCGTCGAACTTCTGGTCATCAGAAATTGGCAAAGTATTTGTAATAACAATTTCGCTAGCTTTTGAACTCTTCAGCCGTTCGATCGCTGGACCAGAGAAAACGGCATGTGTTGCTGCGACGATTACTTCTTTAGCGCCTGCTTCAAAGAGTGCATCGACTGCTTTAGTAATTGTTCCTGCCGTATCAATCATGTCGTCAATAACAAGGCAAGTTTGGCCAGCTACATCACCAACAACGCGACCAAATACCGATTCGTTAGGAATACGTGGGTCGCGAGTTTTATGGATGAAAGCGATAGGGCAACCTCCGAGCAGGTCTGACCAACGTTCAGCAACACGCACACGCCCTGAGTCTGGAGAAACTATTGTTAAACGTGAGCGATCAACTTTGCTTCCAACATAATTGGCCAGCATCGGTAGAGCAAAGAGATGGTCCACTGGGCCATCGAAGAAACCTTGAATTTGAGAGGTGTGTAAATCAACAACCATTAAGCGGTCCGCACCAGCTGCTTTAAAAAGATCAGCCATCAGCCGCGCCGAAATTGGTTCGCGGCCACGGTGTTTCTTATCTTGGCGCGCATACCCATAGAAAGGTGCAACGACAGTGATTCGCTTGGCCGAAGCTCGCTTAAGCGCATCAACCATAATGAGTTGTTCCATGATCTGTTTATTTATAGGCGCACAATGGCTTTGCAAAACAAAAGCATCACAACCGCGGACGCTCTCTTCAAAGCGAATAAAAATTTCACCATTGGCAAAGTCATACGCTGATGTAGGAGTGATAGAAATTCCTAATTCTGTGGCAACTTCTTCTGCTAACTCTGGAAATCCGCGACCAGAAAATAAACGTAGCTTCTTCTCTGATGCTAAACGAATTTCGCTCATGGAGTTAACCCTTCTTCTCTCTGTTGTTAGCGGCAACGGCCGCGAGCGCAGACTTCGTTCCGCCACGCTTGCGCATGACCCAGCCTAAGACATTTCTCTGCTTTGCTCGGCCAACTCCGATTGCTCCAGCAGGAACGTCTTTGGTAATTACTGAACCAGCGGCGGTATATGCGCCATCTCCGATGGAAATTGGTGCTACTAATATCGTGTCGCTACCAATTCGTACATGGTTTCCGATATGCGTTTGGTGTTTATCGACACCGTCATAATTTACGAAAATTGTTCCGGCCCCGATATTGCTACCCTCACCGACAGTGGCATCTCCCACATATGACAAATGCGGAACTTTTGAACCTGCACCGATGCTGGCATTCTTCATCTCAACGAAAGCCCCGACTTTACTCTGCGGTCCAAGAATTGAACCAGCGCGTAAATAAGCGAATGGACCAACGGTTGCACCTTCGCCGATGACCGAATCAGTGCAATGAGATTCGAGAACTGTTGCACCCGTTTTAACTCTGCAATTGATTAGCGTTGTGCGAGGTCCTATTGACGCACCTTGTGCAACGCTCGTTCTCCCGCTTAAAGTCGAACTTGGATAAATGGTTACATCACTTTCAATAGCAACGGTTACGTCTATCCATGTCGTTGCTGGATCTACAATGGTTACACCGCCACGCATCAAAGAATCGTTAATCCGCTCACGGAGATATGCAGCGCTCTCGGCTAATTGAACTCGATCGTTTACGCCAAGAATTTCAACGTAATCATCAACCATGGCGGCTGCAATCGATGCACCTTCATTACGTAAAATCTCAATAACATCAGTTAAATAGAGTTCGCTTTGGGCATTCGAACTTTTGAGTTTTCCAATCGCCCCTGCCAGGAGAGCGCCATCAAAAGCGTAGACACCAGAATTGATTTCATAAATCTCACGTTGCTCCTCCGTTGCATCGCGCTCTTCAACAATGCAACATATCTCGCCCATCTCATCGCGAACAATTCGACCATAACCGCTTGGATCTGGATGCTCGGCAGTTAAGACCGAGGCGCCAAAACCGCCATCTCTATGTATCTGCAGAAATTGACGGAGCGAGTCTCCGGTTAGCATTGGAGTATCTCCCGCTAAAACTAAAACAGTTCCAGAAACGCTTTTACCTGCGAGCGCTAAAGCAGTGGCATGACCAGTGCCACCACGTTTTTCTTGAAAAATTATTTCGACCGTTGGTGCAATCTCGCTCAGATGCGCTTGAACAGCTTCACTGTGAGATCCAACAACAACTCGAATTTCGCGTGGATTTAGCTCTAACGCTGCATGTAAGACATGCCCAAGAAGAGAGCGACCAGCAACGGAATGTAAAACCTTCGGCGTTGCTGATTTCATCCGAACGCCCTCGCCTGCGGCTAGGACAATCACCGTTTCAACAACTATTTCTTTACTGTTCAAGAGTGGACCTCGCTCGTTCTGGACGAGGTAAGTCTATTGCTAGCTTCTGGGGCGATCGCTCCGCCACCAGGTATCGATCCTGGACCCTGGGCTTCAAAGGCCCATGTGCTAGCCACTACACAATGGCGGAACCCGTATTCTCCCTCATTACAGGTGGTGCTTATGACCATTAGCCTTACCTCATGGGTGATGAAGTCGACCGTCTAATTGCGGCATGGAAACGCGAAAGACCCGACTTAGACACTTCGCCGCTAGCGGTTTTAAGTCGAATTACTCGTATCTCACGCCACTTAGATCTCGCTCGCCGCGAAGCTTTCGCAACCCTTGACAATGGCGGTTTCGATGTCCTTGCCGCGCTTCGACGAGCTGGTGCGCCATATCAACTTTCACCGACCCAATTGATGCAAGAAACACTGGTGGCTAGCGGCACGATGACAAATCGATTGGACCGGTTGGAGGAGTTAGAACTTATAACTCGGGAGCAAGATCCAAGTGATGGCCGCGGATCGTTGGTCACGTTGACTCGCTCTGGAGTGCGCGCCGTTGATACCGCGCTCGAAGAACTTCTCGCACACGAGCGCACACTTTTAACTGGGATTAATAAAGGGCAACAGAACGAATTAGCAGAGTTGCTGAGTCTGCTTGAATCAACACTTGAAGAGTAGTTAGCGCGTCTCAATAATTCTTGCACCAGCAACTGGTCCCACTGCTCGAAGAACACTTCCGACAACTCCGCTTGCGCTTAACGCGACCGCTAAATCTAAACCTTGATCTTCATCAGCAACTAAGAAGGCAACCGTTGGTCCTGAACCTGAAACTATTGCTCCGAGTGCGCCATATTCTTGCCCAACATCTAACGTTAAACGGAGCGCTGGGCGCAAAGTGCAGGCCGCTGATTGCAAATCGTTTACAAGTGCTGCACCAACGTCTTCGGCGCTGGCGGCAAGGAGCGCTTGCATTAGACCTTCTCGTGTTTGTGGTTCGGCAATTTCAAGCCCTGCTCGAAGTCGATCACATTCAGCATAAACAGCAGGCGTCGAGAGACCAATACTCGAAAGCGCTAAGACCCAATGATAAGTTCCGCGCGAGAGTGCGGCTGTGAGTTGATCTCCGTGACCTCTTCCAATTGCGGTCCCACCACTTAGCGCAAAGGGAACATCGCTACCTAGTTGAGCAGCAATTTCGCACATTTCATCACGCGATGCTCCAAGTGAATACAGAGCATCTAGCGCAACAATGGTTGCCGCAGCGTCGGCGCTTCCGCCAGCCATTCCGCCAGCCACTGGAATGCTCTTCTTTATTTCAATATGCGCATCAATAGTTAAATCAAATTCCTTGCTAATTAATAGCGCGGCTTGCATTGCCGAATTGTTACCATCAGTTGGTACGCCGTGGGTTTGATCACCAGTTATAGCAAGAGTTAAACCAGATCCCTCATTCGTTAAGGTAACTTTCACATCATCAAAAAGTGAAATAGCTTGAAAAACCGTAACGATGTTGTGAAAACCATCTGGCTCACGTGGGCCAACCGATAGTTGAAGGTTCACTTTCGCAGGAACGCGAACGGTCACACTTCGAATTGGCATGCAACGACTCTAATACGAAGCGGCGTTAAATGTCATGCGCTGCAGTAGCTATGGCACAAAAACTTGAAATCTCTAGCGCTTCACCTCGTAGCGTTGGGTCAATTCCGGCGGACTCAAGAATCTGCTGCGCCGCCGATGATGAACCATAAATACCTGAAAGCGCCGAACGTAACATTTTCCGACGCTGCGCAAATGCTGCATCGATAATCATGAAAACTTTACGGCGTAACTCTTCGTCACCGGGCGTCGTGTGCCGCGTGAATGCAACAAGTTTTGAATCAACGTTTGGCGCTGGCCAAAAAATTGAACGCGAAACCGATCCTGCGCCTTTTACTTGCGCCCACCATGCAGCTTTCACGCTCGGAATTCCATAATCTTTGCTACCGGGAGTTGCGGCTAATCGGTCTGCAACTTCAGCTTGAACCATCACAACTCCGCGGCGAAGGGTTGGAAACTTTTCGAGTAAGTGCAACAAGACCGGGACTGAAACGTTATATGGCAAATTTGCTACCAGAACGGTCGGATTAGCAGGTAGTTCAAGCACCCTCAAAGCATCTTTCGTGATCACAGTTAAATCTTGGATGCGTGTGCTGTGGGCAGCAACAGTAATTGGAAGTTGTTCGGCTAAGCGTGAGTCAATTTCAACTGCAATAACAGATTCTGCCACCTCTAATAGCGCCAAAGTCAACGAGCCAAGACCAGGGCCAATTTCTAGGGCGATATCCGAGTTAGTTACACCAGCAATGCGCACTATCTTGCGGCAGACATTTGCATCGATAACAAAGTTCTGTCCGAGTGCTTTAGCTGGTTTTAAATCGAGTAGTGCGGCAAGTGCGCGAATTTCGCCCGCGCCTAAAAGCGTCATAGCGAGTGTGACGGAGCAAAAGAGCCAAAGAGCCGTTCAGCGTTCGCACTCAGCGCAAAAGCGAGTTCACCCAGATCCGCTCCGCGTTCGCTCGCCATCGCGCGCACAATGGTGGCAATTTGTGCGGGAGTGTTACCCGCGCCGCGGTGTGGAGTTGGGGTGAGAAAGGGAGAGTCAGTCTCAACTAAAAGCTGTTCCAGTGGAACTAATTTCACCGCGCTACGAAGTTCTGGCGCGTTTCTAAAAGTTAAGGTGCCTGCAAAGGAGAGTACATAGCCTCTTTCGATACAAACTTTAGCCATCGCTACATCTCCTGAAAAACAATGGAAAATAACTTTCGCCGGAGCTCCAACTTCGAGCAACACCGAGAGCACATCATCATGTGAGTCACGATTGTGAATTACTAAAGCTTTCTTAGTGCGCTTGGCCAATTCAATATGCCATTTAAAAGATTCTTGTTGGCGCGCTCGAAGTTCTGGTGGAGTTCGGAAATAATCCAAGCCGGTTTCGCCTATTGCTCGTACTCGTGGATGTTGGGCCAACGCTTCGATAATTGCCCAATCGCTTTCAATGTCTTCCACAATGGGAGCTTCATTTGGATGTAACGCTACTGTTGCCAAAATTGTGTCATCCCACTTCTCGGCAGCGGCTACACACCACTGAGATTGTTTTGCTGAATAACCAACTTGCACAATTCGATCTACATTGACGCTCTTAGCTTCTTCAAGTACTTGCAAAACTTCTGGCGCATCATGTTCAGTATTTGTAATTATCTCAATATGCGCATGTGAATCAACGCTTGGCACTGGTAGAGCTTCTGGAAGCGGAGCTCGCGGACGGTCAATGTCGCGGCGGTCAGCAAGGTGGCGGCGATCAGCCATTGGTTTTATGCGCTCGTTTCTAAACGGGGGAAGAGCGCCGGCGTTTTCGTAACGCGCGCACCTTGGGGAAGTTGGCCCCATTGCGCAACATTTGAAATTTTTTGCGCTCCGATTTCGCCCAAGACTTCACGCGCACCCAAACTCTGCCAAAGGATTTCACAAGTGGTGGGCATAACTGCGTTTAATAAAACCGCTAAAGCGCGCAAAGATTCAGCAGTGTTATATAAAACGCGCTCTACCTCTCTCTGGTTTGCGTGGTCTTTTGCCAAAATCCATGGCTCTTTTTCGGTTACATAACCATTTACCATCTTGCAGAAATCCATAATCGTTGTGATTCCACCTTGAAAATCAAGGGCACAGATGGCTTCATCGGCTTTAACTACGCATGCCTGTAGGGCGCTTTCCAGTTTTTCGTCGTGGCTAACCGCTGGCAGAACTCCGCCACAATATTTCTCAACCATTGCGGCTAGGCGTGAAGCAAGGTTCCCAAAGCCATTGGCAAGTTCAGATGTATAACGCGCACCCATATCTTCCCAAGAAAATGATCCATCACTTCCAAATGGAATTGCGCGAAGGAAGTAATATCGGAAAGCATCGACGCCAAAGTGATCGGTGATATCGCGCGGAGCAATTCCGGTGAGTCTACTTTTGCTCATTTTTTCGCCACCAACAAGCAACCACCCATGAGCAAATACTTTTTTAGGAAGCGCAAGACCTGCCGCCATTAACATCGCTGGCCAAATTACGGCATGGAAGCGCAAAATATCTTTGCCAACTAAGTGAACATCGGCCGGCCAAGTTGAAGCAAATTTCTTGCCGCCCGCTGAGCTCTCGTCATCGAGCAGACCAACTGCAGTTGCATAATTTAATAACGCATCAAACCAGACATATACAACTTGATCAGTATCCCACGGAACTGGAATTCCCCAATCAAAAGTTGAACGCGAAATTGAAAGGTCAAATACTTCGCCTTCTAAGAAAGAGAGAACTTCATTGCGCGCGCTTTCCGGTTGGCAAGCGTCCGGATTCTTTCGATAATGCGCGCGCAGTGGTTCGACAAAAGCAGATAATCTAAAGAACCAGTTATTTTCATTGACGAGTTCAACCGGCTCGCTATGAATTGGGCATAGTTTTTGGCCATCAACTTCCCAGAGATCTCCGGGAAGTTTAAATTCTTCACAACCAACGCAATATAAGCCTTCGTACTTCCCCGCGTAAATATGTCCTAAATCTTTCAAAGACTGAAGAAATTTTTGTACGCGCTCGGTATGGCGCGGTTCGGTCGTGCGGATGAAATCATCGTTGGCGATATTGAGGGCTTCCCAGTTTGGTTTCCAAGCATCGCGGACTAACCGATCGACCCATGCTTGCGGGGCGGTGTTATTTTCTTGCGCAGAACGCATAACTTTTTGACCATGTTCATCGGTGCCCGTTAAAAACCAGACCGCCTCACCTTTTTGCCGATGCCAACGCGTTAAAACATCGCCTGCAACTGTTGTATATGCATGCCCAATGTGAGGCGCATCGTTTACATAGTAGATGGGCGTAGTTAAGTAGAAAGCCTTCATTTGCTTATCTTATTCGCATCAACGATAGCGGCATAAACAAGGCGCTTTGCGATTTGAAATTCTTGCGCCACCGATGTAATTGCACTTTTGCGATCCATGCCTGCGCCTTCAAATTCTCGAACGCGCGCCACCATCTCCGCCGTTGTTATAGCGTGGGAATCAAACGCTGCTCCTGCAATGACTAGCGTTATTTCACCTAAGACGCCCCGCTCATCGGTCCATACACATAACTCTTCCATACTTCCTCTCATGGTCTCCTCAAATCGCTTAGTCATCTCTCGAGCGATGACACCTAATCGCTCACCTCCAAAAACATCACGGAAATCATGAAGTGATTCCTTTAACCGGTGGGGGGCTTCAAAGAAAACCATTGTCCGTTCTTCAAAACGTAGCTTTTCTAACCTTGCTTTACGCGCGCCCGAGCTGCGTGGAAGAAAACCTTCGAAAGTAAATCGATCCGTGGCTAATCCGGAGAGCGCTAGTGCGGTTGTGACTGCGCTCGGGCCGGGGATTACTTCAACATCTATAGCGCGCGCTATGGCTTGGCGAATTAATCGAAAACCCGGATCACTGATAGTCGGCATACCAGCGTCCGATACAACGAGAACTCTTGCGCCTTTGATTAACAGTTCAATGAGTTCGAGCGTTCGTTCCTCTTCATTTCCTTCAAAGAAGGAGAGCACGCGAGCGGTAAAAGTAGCTCCGATATCGGAGGCGAGGCGATGAAATCGTCTAGAGTCTTCAGCGGCAATAATTTCAGCCGATTCAATGGCTGCTTTTAAGCGCGGGCTGGCGTCGGCTGGATTTCCAAGTGGGGTAGCAGCAACGATTAAAACCATGGCGCAATCATCGCAGTATTTTTAACTCTTCGCGCCTACGCTAAAGCCATGCTCGCAGCTTTAGCCCCCCTGCTAATTAGCCTCGCATCGCTCTTATTGCGTTTAATTAATTTAGGAACTCCCAAAGGGCTAGTTTTCGACGAGCTTTATTATGTTGATGGTGCACGCGATTTCCTAAAATATGGCGTTGAAGTGAGTGGGAATGACCCTGAATTTATCGTGCATCCACCTCTTGGAAAATGGCTCATAGCTGGTGGAATTAAATTATTCGGAGATAACGAATTTGGCTGGCGGTTTGCAACTGCGATTTTTGGAACTTTGCTCATACTTCTATTTGCTCGATTGGTGCACGTACTTTTCTATTCTCCTTTACTAACGGGGCTCGGTGCACTTCTAATGGCGCTTGATGGTTTGCAACTTGTCCATTCTCGTACAGCGCTTCTCGATTTATTCTTAACTTTCTTTATTTTGCTGGGAGTTTATTTCTGGGATCAAGAGAGAAATTGGCTCGCTGCAATCTCTCTCGGTCTAGCACTTGGAACGAAATGGAGTGCAATCTATTTTATTGCCGCTATTGGAATTATTGCACTTTACAGAATTTTCACTTCATTCTCAGGTAAAGCACTCATTAAGCCAACGCTAAAGAAGTTTGCACAATATGGAGTTCTTCCTTTGGCAGTTTACTTAACAACTTGGCTGGGCTGGTTCTTAAGCGATAGAGGTTGGAACCGCACTTGGTCTGGAAATCCATTCTTATCGTTACTTCATTACAACTCAGAGATACTCGCTTTCCATACTGGTTTGACTGAAAAACATACCTACCAATCAAACCCTTGGAGTTGGCTGGTCATGGGGCGGCCCACATCTTTCTTTTACGCATCCCCTAAGAGCTGTGAGGGCAACGAGTGCGCTCAAGAAGTTCTAGCGTTGGGTACTCCTCTGCTCTGGTGGTTAGGCACGCTTGCCCTTGCAGTTGTAATTGGTTTCTGGTTACGGAGCATTTTTAGCGGTAAGAAAGATGCAACTCTCACCATCGTGGTCCTTGGCATGAGTGCGGGGTATTTGCCGTGGTTCTTCATGCAAGGACGAACTTCATTTACTTTTTATGCAATTGTTTTTGAGCCGTACCTACTATTGGGGATTGTTTACTGCGCGAAAAAACTACTCGATAGCAAAGTTAAGGGTGCGCAAGGAATGGTTTTGGGGCTCGTGATATTGATTTTCTTGAATTTTCTCTATTTTCTTCCACTCTTCACAGGTGAAGTTATTTCTTACCAATCTTGGTTTAATAGAATGTGGTTCCCGAGTTGGATTTAATAACTACTCGTTAACTGCTCGAGCTTGTTTTAATTTATCTACCGCTTCATCAGCTAATTGTTGATCAAAAATCTCATCGCGTGAAGGTGCTGCCGCGGCTAACGCTTCACGTTCAAGTAGCTCTTGTTTCTCACTCCATGCTCCTGGAATTGTTAAGTCAATTACGCGTTTGGCAACAATTGCTTTGGGAGCGCTTACATACGTAGGGATTGGAACTTGCGTAGGTTGCCAAGCGCTTTGATCGCGCGCGCTTCCACTTGGAAGAATTACGACGCCTTTGAGTTCTCGCTCTGAAAGTGGAATCCAATGTTCACGCGAAACCTTAGGTGAAACTACATCTGCGAGATTTGTGGCAGATACTCCCGCCGTCTGGCGCTGCAGTTGTCGTACCCGACGATGTTGCAGACGTTCAGCGATAACTTGATGGCGAACGATTGCAACATAAACCAGAATTCCGGTTGCAGGAACTACCGCATAAAGATATGGCATTTCGTTCATGGCTCCACCTACAATTGTTGTCGTTAAAGAAAATAGCAAAATAGAAAAAATAATTCTGTGGCGAAGAATTCGCTGCGCAACTTTGGCCTCGCGATCTAGATCAATATAAATTACTCCAGAATTCGAACTTCCTGCGGGTGATGCGCTAGCAACAACTCGAAGCGCACTTTTATATCGCTCAACTGATTTTCCAGAAAATTCATTTCTATCATGGACCCAGCGTGGCAAGAAATAGGCAACCCACATCCCAATAATCGCTATGTAAATTATCCCAGAAGTCATGATGCTCAAAGATAAAGGAAGAAGGCGTTACTTTTGTGGATTTAAGCTCTATTTAATCAAAAGATTTTCTTTGATGAATGTGACGTGGTCGCGCCACTCGCCATTAATGTGAAGATAATTAGGTCGCTCACTCTCAAATAAATATCCGGCTTTCTCGGCAACTTTTCGTGAAGCCTCATTTTCTGGGCGAAGATTTATCTCAATTCGGTGCAAAAATAACTTCTTGAAGGCAAAATCAGTCACCATCTCAACGGCCTGTGTTGTATATCCGCGATTGGCGTAACTTTGGTCAATCCAATATCCGATATGACCAGAACGCATCGCACCATAGATGACACCACCTAATGAAATTTGCCCTATGAGGGTTCTCTCTTTCCAGATAATAAACGAGAAAGAGCACCCGCTTCTCCCTTCCTTGTTGAGCGCACGCACCATTTCAAAAAAAGAAGGTAAGTCAGCTGGCTCTCGCTCAGGAACCAGCGGAACGGTTGCTTCCCACGGTTTTAGCCACTGAAGATTGCGAGCGCGCACCTCGCCCCATTTTGATCGATCACGATAGCGAAGTGGCCGAAGAATTAGCTCTCCATTTTGAAGCATTGCTGGCCAAAGCGAGGACACTGACGGCGCGCCTAGATATATCTACGCTCGAGCACAACGACAGTAACTACGGAACCAGCTTGAAGTTCGGTATCGCTTTCAGAGAGGGCGATAAATGCGGTGGCATCAGAGAGCGTTGTTAGCTCATCTTGTCCATCAAGGGGGGCGACCGAAGTTGCATCTTCTGAGAGCACTCCCCGAATATATGCTCGCATTCCGTCGGTCGACGCCACGCTCTTCTCCAGTTTGGCTCTAACGCTTGGCCGATGAATTGTTGAAGCGCCTAGCATTGTGCGAATCATCGGACGAACAAATAATTCAAAGGAGATATAGGCCGCAATTGGATCTCCCGGAAGCGTGACTATAGGCGTCTTGTCGGGGCCAATCACGCCATAGTTATGTCTACCACTAGCTTCAATCGCTAAATCAACGGTCGTGATTTCTCCAAGCTTGGCAAGGGTGCGGGTGATTAAATCGAATGAGTCATCTTGCCGTTCACCGCTAATAATAATTAAGTCCGCGCGAACCAATTGGTCTTCTATCACTTTCGCAAGTTCTTCTTCATCCTCTGGTATTGAGTGCACTCGATAAGCAACTGCTCCGGTTTCACGCACTGCAGTAGTGAGAAGCCATGAATTAGTCTCATACTCTTGCTCCCCAACAAGCGCTTTTCCGGGTTCGACTAAGTTAGGACCAGCCGATAAAACGACAACGCGTGGGTGAGGGCGCGTTGGTAAGTGATCAATTCCTATGGATGCCGCTAAACCGATTTGGGTAGATCGAATTCGGCTTCCTTCACGCATCACCAAACGATCTCCATCATAAATATCGCTCGCTAAAGTCGCGCCATGGGCGTCGAGCAAAGGCATATCAAAAGAATCGAGAGGTTTGCAAATTGCGAGTAATGAGATGAGAAAGGCGTCAACTCTAGTGTGCTCTGTCATAATCACACCATACTTGTTCAACGCTAACTTCTAGGGGATTTAGATGGTTCTGCCGGATGAAAAAATAGAACTTCGGATGCGATTTCGTCGCGAACGTAATCAAAAATTCATTCCTTCCTCCTTTGAAATTATTCTCCAGCTCCCAGAAGTAATCTATGCCACAGTTATTACAAGTTATATCTCCTACGAGAGTGAACCGAGTACCGAAGAGATCAATCGCGAAATCCTCGCGCGCGGAAAAACGCTCCTGCTGCCACGAATAAAGAACCACGAACTTGAGTGGGTGAGATGGGATGGAGATGAGCAAAACTTAAAACGGAAGAAAAAGATTGCTGAACCTACCGGTGAGGCCTTTGAGAGCCTAGATTCAATTCAAGTTGTGATTGTGCCAGCGCTTCATATAGATCAAGAAGGCTACCGACTTGGGCAAGGCGGGGGTTATTATGATAAAGCGCTTCCAAAGCTAAAAGCGTGGAAAATTGGCATCGTTCATGCAGGTGAGTTAAGTAGCCAGAAACTGCCGCGCGAAACACACGACGTTCCTTTAGATGCTGCGGCTACACCCTTAACAATTGTGAGATTTAGCCGCAATTAAGAACTGGGCAGATTTCGTGCCATAACAATGCGTTGAATTTGGTTAGTGCCTTCATAAATTTGAGTTAACTTCGCATCGCGCATCGCTCGTTCTACTGGGTAATCTGAAACATATCCGTAGCCACCCAGAACCTGTATTGCATCTTGCGTAACTTGCATCGCTATATCGCTTGCGAAACATTTACTGGCGGCTGAGAAAAACTTTAAATCTTTCTCGCCATTCTCACTTTTAACGGCGGCGGCATAAGTTAATTGTCTGGCTGCTGCAATTTTCATTGCCATGTCGGCCAACATGAATTGCACTGCTTGGAAATCAAAGATCGCCCTCCCAAATTGCTCCCGCTCATGGGCGTATTTTGTGGCCACATCTAAGGCGCCTTGAGCTAAACCAAGCGCTTGTGCTGCGATTGTGATGCGAGTGTGATCTAAGGTATCCATTGCCAGAGAAAAACCTTCGCCAACTTCTCCAATTCTGCGATCATCACTTAGCTCCACGTTATCGAAATACACGTCGCGCGTTGGGGAGCCTCTAAAACCCATTTTCTTCTCTAGCGCACCAAAGGAAAGACCTGGATCAGATTTTTCAACAATAAAAGCAGATACTCCTTCTGTGCCTTTACTTGGATCGCCTTGGGCAATGACAGTATAAAACTCAGATACGCCAGCGTTGGAAATCCATTTCTTGCTTCCATTAAGAACCCATCCATCGCCAATTTTTTCAACTTTTGTACGGATGGCGGCGGCATCTGAACCTGCTTGCGATTCAGATAGGCAGTAAGAGAACCCTTTTCCTTGAGCTAGCTGCGTCAACCAACGTTTTTTCTGCTCGTGGTTTCCACCAAGGATAAGCGGCATTGACCCTAATTTATTCACTGCCGGAATTAGGGAGGATGATCCACAAACACGTGCAACTTCTTCAATGATTAATACCATCGCAAGCGCATCTGCTCCGTCCCCGCCAAATTCAGTTGGGACATGGGCGGCGGCTAAACCAGCTTTCTGTAACGCATCAGCAGCTTCTTGCGGATATCGATGTTCTTCATCAACTTCTCGCGCAAACGGTGCAATTTCTTTCTCTGCCAAGGCACGTACGCTCGCGCGCAGCGCTTTATATTCACTTGGCAAATCAAAAATAGAATCCATCATTTTCCTTTCTCGTCTCTCTTTGCAAGTGAGGCTAAGTATCGATTCTTAAAAAGTTTCCGTGCATATAAAGACAGACCAATGAGAATAAAGAAAGCAAGTACGAGCATCCCAATAACAAAAACGTTAGTATCAAAACTACTGCTTGCGCTCTTAGTTGGTTCGCTCGCGACAACTGGATCGGGAATTGTAATAACGCTCGGTGCTGAAAAATTAAAAGTAAACCTACCTTCGAGGGCGTCTTCGCCTTCAGCAAAGAGAAGATAGGAGACGGTATAAAGTCCAGCATCAACAATAGGTTTCATTCCAACAGATGCGCTCATTCCATCAATCGTGATTGTTCCATCATCGACTCGGTTACCGGAGGAATCAGTAACTATGACCTCATTGCCATCGAGAACGAGGGCTGCTTGTGAAGTAACTATCACAAAACTAGGCGCGATGGTCACCGTGGATCCACTTATAGGCGTTGTATTTACCAAAGAATTTGCATTTGCAGGCATGAGCGTAACCAATGAGGCGAAAATAATAGCCAGCGGTGCGATTACCAAGAGAGATCTGCCTTTACCCAACTTAAACCTCCTTTGAATTCGCCTCTATCGTCTCACTTCTTTAGACTAATCCTCTACCCCTTTTGCAAAGAAAAAGGGATAACTCTTTATTGGGCCTAAACGGAGAGGGACCATGCCTACCTATCAATACGCGTGCAACTTATGCACCCATGAATTCGAGACTGTTCAAGCATTTTCAGATAGCTCACTGACCCATTGCCCCGAGTGTGCGGGCGAAATTCGGAAAGTATATTCAGCAGTCGGAGTGGTTTTTAAAGGCTCTGGTTTCTATAAAACCGATTCCGCGAAAAGTTCAAAAGCTAAAGCAACGCCTGCGCCAACACCAACGCCTGCGCCAACACCAACGCCCGCGCCAACACCAACTGCTGATTAGCCCTCGTGGTGCGGCGGTTTATCCGCTTTAATTTCTTCTTCGCGCAAGTCAACCTCGGCAGCGTCATCAACATCTATCTCATCCGAAGTACTCTTTGGGAAAAGTTCACTCATGGGTAGAATTCTACTTAAACCTTAGGGAGCTAACCGCGTTTGAACCGCTTGGTCACTTCATCGTTCGTCGCCGTAAGGGCGTGTTAGTTTTTTTTTGTTATTTACATTTTGTAAATCCGTTCTTTTTGAACGGAAAAGTTGGTGTCCCCGACCGGAATCGGACCGGCGACCTACCGCTTAGGAGGCGATTGCTCTATCCACTGAGCTACGAGGACGTATGTAATTTTGATTTTCATGCGTAATCTTGTCAGAAAAATTTAACCAAGATAGACTCCCTTTTCTATCGATTTGGAGTTTACTCTTGTGAAGGCGCTAGTTATAGGCGCTGGCGGGGTTGGCAGTGCAATTGTCAATATCGCTTCGCGTAAATCATTTATTACATCCATGGTACTTGCTGATCGCACGCTTGCGCGTGCTGAAGCTGCAGTTGCGCGTGTTAACGATTCACGATTCTCTGCTGCTCAAGTCAATGCTGCCGAACTCGAAGATATTCGAGAACTTATCCGCAAGGCGAACCCCGATGTCGTTATTAATGCGGTAGATCCACGTCATGTAATGCCGATTTTTCTAGCCTGCGAAATCGAAAATACCAATTACATAGATATGGCGATGTCTCTATCTCGCCCACATCCGCATTATCCAAATAGCGAGACAGGTGTGAAATTAGGCGATGAACAATTCGCACGGGATTGGAACTGGGGCGAACGTGGCATCTACGCCTTAGTCGGCATGGGTATTGAACCCGGTATGAGCGATGTTTTTGCACGTTATGCCTCTGACCATCTTTTCAGCCGCATTGACTCCATCACGATTTTGGATGGCTCAAACTTGGTCGTTGCAGGACATAACTTTGCCCCATCATTTTCAATCTGGACAACGATTGAGGAATGCCTCAATCCACCGTTGGTTTGGGAAGATGGGCGAGGCTGGTTTACAACTGAACCATTTAGTGAAATTGAGATTTTCAATTTTCCAGAAGGTATTGGCCCAGTCGAGTGCGTAAATGTTGAACACGAAGAAGTTGTGTTAATTCCTCAGAAAGTAGATGCCAAGAAAGTTAATTTCAAATACGGACTTGGTGCGGACTTTATTGCAACGCTAAAAACAATTCATATGTTAGGCCTGGATCGCAAAGACAATGTCGATGTGCAAGGAGTATCCGTCTCGCCTCGAGATTTATTGGCAGCCTCGCTGCCAGACCCAGCAACGTTGGGCGCACGCATGAAAGGTAAAACTTGTGCCGGTGCACTCGTTAAAGGTTTAGATAAAGAAGGTAAGCCTTATGCCTGCTACCTATATAACGTCGTAGATAACGAATGGTCGATGAAGGAATACGGCGATCAAGCCGTTGTTTGGCAGACCGCAGTTAATCCAGTTATTGCTATGGAGTTAATTCACGCAGGAATCTGGAAGCCTGAAGGGGTCAATGGTCCAGAATGGTTTGAACCAAAACCTTTCCTCGATCTTCTAGCGTCCTATGGGACAACGTGGGCTATTCGCGATGAAGATACTGCCGGGATTACATGAGCCAGTGGGCGCTAGTAACCGGAGCAACTGCTGGAATCGGTGAAAGTTTTACCCGCTTGCTAGCCAAACATGGTTTCAATGTAGTTTTAGTAGCGCGCGACTTACCCCGTTTACAAGAGCGAGCGGCGCTCCTTGAAAATACATTCTCTATTAAAACCCAAGTTATTCAAGCCGATTTAGCAACCGATGAAGGCTGTGCGGCGGTCGAAAGATTCATCGCCGAAAATGAGATTGAAGTTCTGATAAACAACGCAGGTTTTGGACTTAGAAGTTCCTTTACTTCTAGCGAATTGGAGAGCGAGGAGAACTTACTAAACGTTCTGGTTAGAACTCCAATGCGATTGATGCATGTTATTTTACCTGCAATGAAAGCACGCAATTCTGGCACCGTTATAAATGTTTCCTCCGTCTCCGGTTGGATGGCGGGGGGTACATATAGCGCTTCGAAGTCGTACTTAACCGTTCTCTCTGAATCCATTAATACCGAATTGTCGGCAACAAATGTGAAAGTTAGCGCTTTATGTCCCGGATTTACGCGCACAGAATTTCACCAAAGGGGTCAAATGAAAATGACCGGATTGCCAAACTTTATGTGGCTCAATTCTGACTCCCTCGTTGCGAAATCGTGGAGTTCTTCCCAGCGAGGAAAAGCAATATCGGTCCCCGGTTGGCAATATCTGATCTTGAGCACTATCTCTCGCTACGGTCCACGCCCCTTGGTACGAAGAATCGGCATGAAAGTTCGCTCCCACCAGCGCCGTTAACCTCACAGAGGCGAGAATTCACAGGTAATTCCCAGCCTTTATGGCGGTTTATCAGGAGATTTTCAACCACCACTCGCTACGATTGCCACACATCAATGGAGGTCTTTCATGTTTCGCAAAGTTGCAACCGCGTCATTAGCGCTAATCGTCGCATCTGGAGTTCTGATCGCTGCCCCAGCATCGGGCGCACATGGGATTTCCAATGGTGTGAAATGCACTAAGTCGGGGGCTACCTCAAAAACTTCAACAGGAAGTTATAAGTGTGGAAAGAATCTTCTCACCACTTCGAAAAAACTTACTTGGCTCTCGGTTGACTGCATCAGAATCACAACCGTGTATAACGCAACTAAGGCGAAGCTCCCAATTTTAAAAACTTCAACAGATGCGGTAATTGCAGGGTTTGAGAGAGATGTGGTTGCTGCCCAAAATGACATTAGTGCTGCTTTATTGAAAATTGGCGAATTTGAAAAAAATATTGCAGAACTAACTCCAAAATTGGCAGCCGTCAAAGCCGATACGGCTAATCTTGTAACCAATAAGAAGACTATTGATGGTTACCAAAGCGCCATAACTAATTTTGGGAAAGCTAAAACAACTTACGAAAAAACTAATATCAATATCCAGCGTTCCATCACACGTATAGGTACTTCAAAGGTTCAAGCGCTGGCTGGATACGAAACCACGAAAGCCGATATCGCTGACACTTTAGCGATGGCGAAATTGGTTTGTGGGGCTGGTTACTAACCAGCTGGGCTCAAAGTTATGCGAGTAAATGCGATGCTGCGAATCGCCGCACCATCACTTCTTCTTGCCCACCTACTTAGCCGAAGTTTCTTTGCAGATTCATCTCTCTTTGGCGAGATTTATATATATAACGCAGTCGTCTTCTTTGCAATGGTTTCCATTCAAATCTCTCCTAACTTTACTGATCACAGTTCAAAAATCTTTACAATCGGTGCACTATTCTTTTGGTTTTGTGGTTCCGTAATTTCATCGGTCGACTCTTTTTACGCAATTTCAGAGCACTCCCAAGATATTGCTAATGTTTTTTATCTACTTTTCTACCCTTGTGCAATTTTCGGAATATCTCGATTGATTTCACCGCGAAGAAAAATTGAAGTTCTAGAGGTTTTCGACTCAACTATCCTTGGTTTAGGTTTAAGCGCGCTAGGCACGACGTTCCTACTTCAGCCAGTATTACCTCATTTTCAAGGCGATCTCTTTTCAACTTTCTTTGCCGTCATTTATCCGATTGCAGATCTCATTCTCATCAGCGTTGCAGTGAGCACAATTGCCTTGCAAGGCTTTTCCACCCGCTCTGCTCTCCTGCTTATTGGAATTCTCATCTTTAGTTTTTCAGACTTTCTCTTTCTTTGGCTCAATGTAAATGGTTCTTATCAATTTGGATCGCTCATTGACAATGGTTGGTTGCTCGGCATTGTTTTGATTTCTGAAAGTTTTTGGCGCCGGGGGGTTGATTCTTCGAATGAAAAGAGTATTAACCCTATTTTGATTGCCCTATCCATTTTTCTTAGCGCAACGCTTTTAGCCTTGATTGCACTGCGCCCCGGTTATTTTCCTACATTTGTATTAGTGCCAACAGTTCTAACGTTACTTATGGCATTTATTAGAATGGCTATCGCCCTGCACCAAGCAAGAAATATTGGTCACGAGCGAATTCTTGCTCGAACGGACGAGTTAACAGGGCTACCAAATAGGCGACGTTTAATTTCTGAAATTGAAAACTTCGCGGGCAAAGAAGGTGCGCTCTTACTTTTAGATCTCGATGGATTTAAGCCAATCAATGATCAGTATGGTCACGAAGTCGGGGACAAAGTACTACAACAAGTTGCACAACGCTTCGCGCGAGCCATTCCTCATTCAGCCCTGCTGGCACGCCTTGGGGGAGATGAGTTTGGAGTGCTTCTTGAGTGCCCCTCGCACTCCGTCATTGAAGTAGCTCTTGCTTTACGAGCAACACTTAGCTATCCCTTTGAAGTAGCGAATCAAAAAGTGCAGGTAGGCGTGAGCATCGGATATGTGGTTAATGACAACTCCGCCGATCTACTGCGACGTGCCGATGTGGCGATGTATCACGCTAAGAAGGAGGGGTTAGGTATCTCTGCGGCGTTAAGTTGATTTTCAACTTCAGGGCAATTGCTCTATCTTTGCCCATGGCTGTGCAATATTATCGAGAAGCGCAACAGAGAATGGATTTAATTGTCTACAACTTTTCGTAATCGAGTGCTTGTATTAGGCGCTGGTTCAGTCGCTCAGTGCGTCGTACCTCTGCTAATAGAGCACCTAGTAGCTGCCAAGCAGATCACAATCGTTGATCAACGCGATACTAGCTCTCGATTTACTGCCTCAATTAAGAAAGGCGCAACTTATTTAATCGATCAACTCACGCGCGAAAATATGAGCGAGTTTCTAAGTAAATACCTCGCTGCCGGCGACTTTCTTCTTGACTTGGCTTGGAATATTGATACCACCGATATTATTGGTTGGGCCCATGACCACGGAGTAATTTACTTAAATACCTCACTCGAGCTATGGGATCCGAATTCAAACCCATCAGCTCGAACCCCGCAAGAGCGCACTTTGTATCCCCGTCACATGAAATTGCGCGAACTTACAAAAACTTGGTCGGGCAAAGGGCCTACCGCAATTATTGAACATGGTGCCAACCCCGGTTTGGTATCTCATTTAACTAAAAAAGCGCTCGTTGATATTGCCACGCAAGCACTTCTTGATGGAATCGCTGGAGCTGGCGTTGCCTCTGCACTCATTGCTGATAACTATCCAAAGTTGGCGCAAACCCTTGGCGTAAAAGTTATCCATATTGCAGAGAGAGATACCCAAGTCTCTGATAAACCAAAGTTACTCAATGAGTTTGTAAATACTTGGAGCGTCGAAGGTTTTTATGAGGAAGGCATTGCCCCAGCCGAACTTGGTTGGGGAACTCACGAAAAAACTCTACCTGCTAACGCTTTTACTCACAGTGGGGGTCCTGAAAATCAAATTGGAATAGCTCAACCGGGAGCAACCACGTGGGTTCGTTCGTGGGTTCCAAATATGGAGATTACTGGCATGGTGGTTCGCCATGGTGAAGCTTTCACAATTTCAGATCATTTAACCGTTTGGGAGAACGGAAAAGCTCTCTATCGGCCTACCGTTCACTACGCATATTGCCCAACGGACGCAGCAATTGCCTCGATGCGAGAACTTGAGATGATGCAATGGAATATCACCGAGAATCAGCGCATTATGAACGATGAAATTATCGATGGCGCTGACCACTTGGGTGTTTTGCTAATGGGCCATCCATATAAATCATGGTGGACCGGTTCACTTCTCAATATCCATGACGCGCGTAAATTAATTCCGGGCCAATCTGCAACCACTGTCCAAGTTGGATCGGCAGTATTCGCTGCAATCGCTTGGGCTATGGCTAATCCAGAACGCGGCTTTATGGTTCCAGATGACATGCCGTGGCGAGAAGTATTGCCATTTGCTGAAAAATATTGGGGAGGATATACCTCTATTGCCGTAGATTGGGATCCACTTAAATTCCGAAACGACTTATTTAGAGGCTGGAATGGTAGAAGTTATGACGAGAGTGATCCTTGGCAATTTTCTAACTTCTTAGCTTAGATTTCTTTACTCGATATCATTGAACTGTGAATGGCGATGCTTACCACTCGCAAATCACGGACGAAATTATTCCAGAAATATCTAGCCACCTAGATTTTCTTCCTTCTCCAAATAAGAGCGCAATAATCGGGGCCAGCATGGGTGGTTTATCAGCGTTATACGGAGTGTCAATCAAGCCCGATTTCATACTCATGTGAAGCAAATGCACTTTGAAAGTAAGGTCTATTCACGCACGGGTCACAATGAGAAGTCATGGGCTGGCTACTTGCATGAACCGTTAGAGTTTTGGCTCAAGGACTGAACCTTTCTTAACGATTCCGTTCAAGCCAAGCTCTTGAAATTTCATCAGTTTTATATTGAACAGGTTTAGATACATTTTCTTGCAAGGATTGAAGGATTGAAGGATGTATTTTAAAAACACCCCCCATAGCAATAAAATGTTGGGATTCTATTCTCGAATCTAATCTTTTTGTGAGATCTGCCAGAGCAATTCCCGCTTGTTTTATTATTTCAAGAGCCTTTAAAGAGCCAGCGCTGGCAGCTTCACCGACGGCTGGTGCCAGCGCTGCAACTGCTTGGCGACCATTTCCATAAACATAGGTTCGCAGTTCATTCCAATCAGTTGCATTTGCCTTGATCAAGATTACTCTTGCTAGTTCATCTTCCATTGGATCTTTCCCGATGTCCCAAAGTTGAGTTACATGACGTAGCCCCTCACGACCAAGCCAAAAACCTCCGCCTTCATCAGCAATCATAAATCCCCAACCACCAGCGCGGTGAAAAATATTGTTGGCATCTATGTTGGCTGCGACCGCACCGGTGCCCGCGTAAATATAGATTCCTTCTCCCGGCGATAGGAAAGCCGAATAAGCAAGTTCCATATCATTCATTAACGTTACTTTGGTTGCAGAAAATAGGTCACTCACGAGTAGAGCTAATTTATTACTGATCTCTGTTTCACTATCAAGCCCCGTAACACCAAGAATCACTTCATTTAATTTTTTCTCTGAATCTGAAGCAATCTTTTGTAGTGTTAACTTTGTCTTCTCCCAATCTACTTCTGAAAAAATATGTCCCGTGACGGGATCGGCGGTGCCTGATAAAAAGTGTCCCGCGCCGTCACGCATTGTCCATTTAGATGAACTGGCACCCGCATCGATACATAAGATTGTTTTTGAAGTCATCCTTTGACCGCCTTCACAAGAGCTGATGTGATATCTCGTGGGCTAGTAACGGAACGTCCAACTACGACACCGTACGCGCCCATAGAAAAAGCCAAATTTATATGGTCCGCACTACTGACACGACCCTCTAGAAACACTGGTATTTGCAATTCTCCAATAATCTCGCCAAGGAGTAAAAAGTCAGGCCCCTCTGTTGAATTTTGGTCATTTGTGTAACCTGCCATCGTGGTGGCAACATAATCTGCTCCCAGATTACTTGCAGCAACTGCCTCGTCAAAAGTTGCAATATCTGCAAAGATTTTTAAACCCCTCAATTTTGCTTCTTTAAAAAGAGCGGAGAGCGGCTCGGGTCGAGTTCGATTTGTAGCATCAATGGCAACCACATCAGCTCCGGCATCAGCGATTGTTGCGATTTCTGCGGTTGTACATGAAATTCGAGGTTTAAAACCTTGGCGTTCGGTTTTTATTAAGCCGATAATCGGAAGATCTGTAATTTTGCGAATGGCAGAAATTGTTTCTGAGCCAGCTGCTCGAATTCCATCTGCGCCACCACTAATAGCCTCTTGAGCTAACTTAGCCAATATTTCTGGGTCTCGCAGAACCGAACCCGCTACCGCTTGAGACGAGATGATGATGCTTAACCTTTGCAGCGGCATATTAACTCTCGATTAACCTTTGGTCGCGCCAGCAGTAAGACCCTTGATGAACTGACCACTCAGAATGATATAAAGAATCACCAGTGGAAGGGCAGCGAGGGTGAGGCCTGCAAATAGCGCACCCCAGTTCGCGCCATATTCACCAAAGAAAACCGATATACCCTGCATGATCGTCATCTTTGAGTTATCACGGATGAAGACAAGTGGGAGTAAGAAGTCGTTCCAGATAGGAATCGCAGAATAAATTCCGACTATCCCCATCACGGGGAAAATCAAAGGCAACATTATGCGACGAAATACTTGAAACTCGCTTGCCCCGTCGATGCGAGCAGCATTATCAAGATCTATAGGAAGCGCTCGAATGAAGCCGGTGAAAATAAATACCGCTGCAGGTATAGCTCCGGCAGAGTAAACCAGAATCAAGCCAATCCGACTATCAAGAAGCCCCATATTTTTTAACTGAATAAAAAGTGGGACCAATGCTAATTTGGCTGGAATTAGTAAGCCAGCAAGGAAGAACAAATAAAAGAAGTTATTCCATTTAAATTGATATCGTGCCAAAGCATAACCAGCACATGCACCAAAGAAGAGTACGAGCACAAGAGAAGTAAAAGTTACAATCACTGAATTTAAAAAATAGCGAGCAAAATCTCCTTCAGTAAGAACTAACTTGTAATTTGTTAAATCAAATGAGTTGGGTAAGCCCAGAGGATTTACAAACAGATCCGAGCTACTACGAAATGATGAGTTGATGATGAAAAGTAAAGGGATGAAGACCATCGTTGCATTAATGACCAAACCAAAACGAAGAATAATGTCGAGTGGAAGAGTTGCTGCTGATTTGTTTGGTGCACTCATTGTTGCACCTCACGGCGACGCAGATATATGGACCCTATCGCTGCTCCAAATCCCACAAAGAGAAATAGAATTACTCCAACAGCAGAACTGAGACCAACATCAACCGTTGAAGAATCAATCGTGCCAAATGCTAAGCGATAAAAAAGCAGCGCCATAGTTGTCGTATGTCCGCCTGGTTGACCAGTAACCCCCCCGATAATATATGGGAGTTCAAACCATTCAAAAGCTCCGATAAAGGTAAGAATTGCAATAATGGTGAATGATGGCGCAAGGAGTGGAAACATTATCTTGCGGAAAATCTGAAGTTCTGATGCTCCATCGATTCGAGCTGCTTCTATGTAATCCTCATTAATGCTATTCATTCCGGCAAGGAATATAATTGCAGGAAATCCAACCCACCGCCATAAACCAATGAAAATAAGGACAAATATGGCCATGTTTGGATCCCCGAGCCACGGCTGATTAAGCCACTGCCAATTCATCTGCATTGCAAAAGTATTAACAGGGCCGAAAAGTGGGTCAAGGAATAGCTTCCACATAAATGCAACAATTACCAGAGAAAGAATCACCGGCAAGAAAATGATTGCTTGAAAGAATTTTTTTCCTTTGCGTAACCGATAAATACCAAGTGCAAAAAAGAGTCCAAGACTCGTCTGGGTGAGGAAAAGAATTAGAAAGACGAGTACATTATTCTGAAAAGCACCGACGAAGTCATCCTTGAAAGGAAATTGGGTTAGCTTTTGAAAGTTATCTAACCCAGCCCATCCGGTTCGCTTAAAACTAGTCCAACTATAAAAACTATAACTCAAGAGGCTGATAGCTGGAACAATGGTGAACATTGATGTCAGAATTAAGGCGGGTGCTAGAAACAGAATAATCCATGGCTTCTGGTAGGAGGTCACTTTTTTGCGTTTAACAGTCACCGATGCAGGCTCCAAGTTTCTAATAAGTTAAATTTTTAATTCTACCGGAGCCTGTTGCCAAGCTCCGGTAGAACACCTACCCAAGTCATTGCTAAATTAATCCATTAAATTAATAATGGTTTAGCCCTTTCCTGCAAATGGTTTGAACCAAGTTGCTACGCCCTTTGTTACATCGCCTGCAACTTGAGTTGCAGTCTTTGATCCATTGAGCATATTTGGTAAACCTGTTTGAAGAAGCGCAGAGCCGGTTGGGTTCTGGTAACGGAATCCAACAAGCATCATGTATGGGGTTCCCCACTTCTTCTGAGCAAATTGTGCTTTCTGTAGAACGCGATTTTTTACCTGAACACCAGGCACAGCAGATATCTGCGCAATCGTGTCAGTGAAGCGCTGACCGAAAGACTTCGAAGCTAGGTAGTTTAAGAACTTCAAAGCTTCTGGTCGGGCTTTAGTTGTGGAATTAATCGCGTATCCGCCATCAGCCCATGCTGACATGTACTGGGGTCCACCAACAGTCATTGGTGGGGTAGCCATGTAATCAACCCTCAGAGTTGGATTTTGAGTACGGAAATAACCTAGTTCAAAAATACCACCCATAAAGAATGCAGCTTTGCCACTAAAGAAAAGCGTACGTGAAGTGTCATAGCTAACGGCAGTCGCATTGAGTGGCATATACGGGAAGAGTGCTTCCACAGCCTCGAGAGATTTAATAAAGGCCGGGTCATTGAACGTCTTCTTGCCATCAATTACATCGTTATAGAACGAAGTACCACCATAGAACATAGGCGCGATTGTGCCCCACATCTGCTCCATATGAGACGAACCGCCATTTGCAAGACCCTGCAGACCGGCTGCCTTGAGCGTAGCAAGTTGGCTCAAAAACTCTGGATAAGTCTTTGGCGCACGTAGAATTCCTGCCTTGCGCAGGACGTCGATATTATAGAAGATACCGAGGTTCTGTGATGCAAAAGGAACACCAAAAAGACGCTTATCTGTAAATCCGCGCTGCGAATTCAATAGATCTGCACTGAACTTTTCAAGTCCTTTGATCTCTTTTGTATTTATTGGGCTTAAATATCCCGGTCCAACAAGTTGATTAAGGGCGCCGTAGGCTCTTACATGCAAGATATCTGGGCCCTTACCAGCAGCCATAGCCGACATCAAAATAGTTTGATACTCAGTGGCTGGGAATGACTGATAGGTAATCTTAATTCCTGGATTAGCCTTTTGGAAGTCAGAGATAACGCCTTCATAAAAGACCTTATCTTCAACGCGCCAGCTATACATCGTGAGTTCGACTTCAGCGGCGTTAGCAGTGGAAGCAGCAAATACTGTTCCACTCATTGCGAATGCAGCGACGGTTATTATAGAAATAACACGACGCCAGCCCTTCATCATTTTCATAACTTTCTCCCTATCGTTTGATAACTTGCGTGGATTTTGGTTGCGCATTGATCCTTTTGGGAACCAATTCTCTTGATTCTTCTTGGCTATTGGGGGCATTATTACGAGCTATCGCCGCCGACGCTGCCTCTGAAGCGCTCTTCGAGCGATCCCAGGTGCGTTGCGCCCAGGACATGGTCACATAATCAACGATCACAAGTTGGGCGATGCGGCTCACTGTTGCGCCAATGCGAACGATTTTGCGTTCTGCTTGGGTTAAAAGTAGATAATCTGCCAACTTCGCTAACCTACTGTTGGGTTCATTTGTAATTACTGCAAGTTTTACTCCATGTGCTTTGAACTCTCGACCGACGGCGATTGCCTCAGGCGTCTGACCAGTATGACTAACAATGAAAAGTAGATCTCCAATATTTAGTGTTGAAATGGAACTCAGCGCATGATGATTATCATTAAAGCAAATTGAGAACTTGCCCATGTGAGCCAACTTTAGATGGCAATCTAAAGCAACCAAACCACTTGCTCCTGCACCATAAGTTGCAATAATTCTCGCTTCTTCCATTGCTTTAACTAATTCATTAACAGTGGCAACATCGCATAAATCAACGGTTTGACGAATCGTGTTGATGGTGTTGTTGACCAATTTATTAAGTACGGTTTCAACATTGTCTAGTTGAGTAATGCCGAGCTCTAATTCCTCTTCACGTTTTGCATCCCAGCCAACATCAAAAGCGATTGTGGCAACCATTGACAAACGCATATGCGGGTAGCCGCTAAATCCTAATTTTTTTGAAAAACGGAGAACTGTTGCTTCAGAAGTCTTGGCAGTGAGCGCAAAATCTGTGATGGATTGACTCACCACTAGTTCTGGCGAGTTTAGTACAAGATCGGCACAACGTTGTTCTTGTAAAGGAAGTTCTGTATAAAGGTTTCGTGCAGCAGTGAAAACATCAATTTTCTTAATGCCTGCGAGAACTTGTTTCTTAGCGCTTGGCATCTGTAGCACCTAAGATAACCGAGGAATCGAGAAGAATCTCAAGATTATTTCCAGATTCTTTAAGAAGTTCAATTGCATGTACAGCACCAACCTGGCTTTTGATCATTACAAAGGCTACGCGCACATCTTTATTTGCGGCTTCAAGATTAGTGTTGGCAACTTCTTCACTGCATCCAGTTAGGTACATAAGCATCGAAATCGCTCGCTGTTGTAACTTGTAGTTTGTGACCTTGAGATCAATCATTAAGTTCCGATAAACTTTACCAAGTTTGATCATAGATATTGTAGAAATCATATTTAAAACCATCTTTGTCGCAGTTCCTGCTTTAAGCCTGGTGGAACCAGCAATGAATTCAGGACCGCAGTCAATCTCAATTGCGATATCTGCGACACTTCCAACTTCTGAATTCTTGTTGCATGCAAGAGCAACTGTAAAACTGTCTCTACGCTTCGCCTCTTCAAGTGCTCCAATTACATATGGTGTACGCCCGCTTGCGGTGATTCCTACCACTGAGTCGTTTACGGTGAGATTTAACGTAGAGATTTTTGCTATTGCATCCTCTTTTGAGTCTTCTGCGCTTTCGACTGAATGCCGTAAGGCAAAGTCACCTCCGGCAATAAAGCCTTGAACTAATTCAGGTGAAGTGTTGAATGTCGGAACACATTCGGATGCGTCAAGGACGCCCAATCGACCAGATGTTCCAGCACCAAAATAAATAAGTCGCCCGCCATTTGCCAACCCATTGACAATGCGATCTATTGCTTCTTGAATGCTCTTTATTTCCAGGCCAACAGAGCGAGCTACATCGTGATCGTTTTGATTCATAACTTCGACGAGTGCCTCAGTACTCATTTGATGGAGGTTGATGAATTGAGAACCCACACGCTCCGTGACCAGCGTGGAGAGTTGAACCGAGTTCATGGTAGAAAGTTTCACACTTTTGCCCTAAGAACGCAAGAAGTTTTCACCTAAAATCTGTGGCTGGATTGAAATCAAACGGGTAAGCGTGACTGGCTGCTCATAGCCCAAAATTCGTAGCCACGACGGAGTAACACCAACAGCCGCCCTCGCCACCTACCAACCGGCTTAGATCGGTTTCGTTCCTCTGTGTTATTAAAAAAACTTATTTCAGGGAGAAAAGGTAGTGGAAGAGTCAGGGGTGTAAATGTAATTTCAATAAATCTATTTAGGAAGCGTTACTTTTACTATATTTGACCAAGCAATAACTCCTTTTTGATTCTTCGCTATTCCTTGAATTTCGAGTGTCGAACCTTTCTTGAATTCTTTAGGGCGTAAATAGACTCGATGTAGCCCACCTGCTGTTGTGGGAGATGTAAAAGTACGACGGTCGCTCGTTCCCAAAATTTTCCAAGGCTTTCCTAGATAGCGGGCGGCAAAAGTTACTTCTACAAACTCATTGCCTGGAACTTTTGCGGGTACTGCGTACCAACCATTCGTGTAAATATCTAATACGGGCTTACCAAGTGAGACTGATACCTTATTTGAGGGGCGAAATTGGCGCTCAGCTTTTAACACCAAATAAGACCGAGCCGGAATTTCTACCGAGAGTTGTGATTTTAAAGACGCGAAACTTCCTGATCCAGTTAATTTCGACCACTGGGATTCTGGAGTAGAAACCTGAAATATAGCTTTTTGGGAGCTCTCCGTACTGTTAAATGCCACAACATATTCTTGCGAACCTTTATATCTACTTACGGCAAAGATATTTGCATCGGCGCTAATAATTTGTTGAACGCCATTTCGTAAGGCGGGATTTGCTGCAACGATTTGTGCAAGTTCGGTAATCTGAACCTCTAGTGGATTTATTACATCAAATGAACTTCGATCGCCGATTGGAGTGCCACCAATTCTCACCGCGTGCTTCCAATAGTCAACGGCCGTGGCGAACATATCTTGGCGAGCAGCTTTATCTCCACCAGTACCAGTCATTCCTTTTTCATCGCCATAATAAATGACGGGCGCGCCACGAAGAAGGAAAAGTAAAGCGTTCGCTAATTCAGCCCGCTGCAACTTCTGGCCAGCGGTTTCACTACTGCTATTGATGATCATCCCGATGCGACCCATATCGTGATTTCCCAGGAAAGTGACTAAGTCATAGGCGCTGGTTTTTGCGGAGGTGTAATAATCGTCGGTGTTAAAGAACGCTGGCAAGCCAGAAGCTGGCAAATAGCCCTGCGTGTATGCAGCCATAAAACGTTGAAAAGTAAAGTCTAAAATACTTGGTGTCTGTCCACTTATGACATATTCGGAGAGCACATCGGCGTCGCTGACTGTAACTTCCCCGAAGATTGGAAAGTCGGATTTGCCGGCACTTCTGGCAACAGCCAATACTTTAGGAATGACCGCTTTCCAGAATTCTGGATTTACATGTCTGAGCGTGTCAATACGTAAACCATCGATATCAAACTTTGTTATCCAACCACTCCATACTTCAATCCAACCAGCGACAACTTCTGGTTTCTCGGTAAAGAGGTCATCGAGTCCGTAAAAATCTCCATCACCAATGGAGGTACCACTAAATGTTGAATTACCACGGTTATGGTAATTAGTTAAGTCGTTCAACCAAGCAGGGTTCTTAATATTCTTCTTCGCAGCGTCAACTACGGGTTTGTGCGGGAAAGAATAGTTAACCGATAATTTTGGGAATGTACTTTTGCCAGCAACTAACTCAGGAATAAACGGTCTTTTCTTTGCATCACGGTACGGATAGCGCGCTACATCACGGTAGTTATGACTTCCATCCTCATACCGAATTACGTCGGCAGTATGATTCGCAACGACATCGATAATTACTTTGAGTCCCAACTTATGCGATGCGCTAACAAAATCTTTAAAGTCAGCTTCCGTACCCAGATGCGGATCAACAGTGGTGAAATCGATCCCCCAATACCCGTGATAGGCAGCTGATTGGAACTGAACATATTGCTGTTTAACGGGTGGCGTGATCCAGATTGAAGTAAATCCTAACTCCTTGATGCGAGTTAAATTCTGGGTTAGCCCTTTAAAATCTCCCCCATGCCACCAGCCAATCTCACTTGGGTTAAAGCCGCTCTCTAAAGGGCCCCCCGTTAAGCCAGCCGAGTCATTTGATGTATCGCCGTTTGCATATCGGTCAGTCATCACAAAATATATCGATTCATCACTTACTGATCCACGAACAACAGCCTTTGAGAAATCAACTGGCTGCGCACCGTTAACTTCTGGTAGAAAAACCAGACCGAAGAGAAATATTGCAGCCGGTGTTAGTCTCCGTAACTTTTTCATTTTAATCTCCATATCCCAGAAACGGGACCCTTGCTCTTAAACTTAATCGAAGAACCCTTCGCTATCGGCCCGTAAAGCGTCTGCGTAACGCGCAAGCCGAGCTCTTTGAGGTTGATGTGGTGGGTGCCGCCAGAACGCGAAACATATATCAGGAGAGATTCTTGCTTCGATTCTCGCAAATAAGCTAAAGAGTCCTCGGAAACCAAGATCCAACGGATTCCGCCGTTGATTAACGCATCACGCTCCGTACGCAACTTAACGAGCGCTTTATATCCTGCAAAAAGTTCAAGATCCCAACTCTTTTTTGATTCCCAGTTAATCGTTCGCCTAGCATCTTCGCCCCACGCGCCTTCTAAACCAATTTCATCGCCAGCGAAGATGGAAGGAACCCCGGGGTAAGTAAAGAGCAGCGTTGCCCCTACTAGATGGCGAGAAATATCATTGCCGACTATTGTTCTAAATCGAGCAGTGTCATGCGAATCTAAAAGCACCATGCTCGAAGTTAATGAACGCCACGGGATTCCGGCTGCGAAGGAACGGAGAATATTTGCCAGCCCTACTCCGCCCATGGTTGGGTTGTTTCCGGGCAGGCCAGCGAAGTTCTTTAACTTCTTCTTCGGTCTATATAACCAATTAACGAGCGGGCGGGCGAAACCGTTGTAATTCATAGTTCCATGCCAACCAAAGCCATCTAAATCTTCCGGTGAATGGTCAGCATTTTCTGCCACTAACCAAGCATCTGGATTGGTCGAATCCATAGCGTTTCTTATGCCACGGGCAATCTCTTTATTCACATCCTGATCAAAATACCGTCCTGTCATATTGCCAACGTCAATTCTCCAGCCATCTAAAGCAAAGGGCGGCTTAAGCCATTTTTTTATAACGGATGCGGGATCTTCATACATCAACGCACGCAAAGCGCGCGAACCATAATTCAATTTTGGAAGTGAGGCTAAACCCCACCAGCCTGCATATCCATGTTTAATACTGGAATCCCAATAGAAGAATTCGCGTTCTTTGGCGCTCACATCAGCAAGAGCTCGCTTAATCCATGGATGTCCCGCGCCACAGTGATTAGTAGTTAAGTCACCTACGACTTTGAAACCTCGCTTGTGCGCAGCTTCCATAAACTTTAAGAACTCTTCATCTCCACCTAAGAGCGGGTCCACCGTGTCAAAGCTTGTTGCATCATACCTATGCGTACTTAGGCCGGGGAAAAAGGGAGTGAAATAAATTGCATTCGCGCCTAGCTCTTGTAAATGATCAAGATGTTCGCGCACGCCATCAAAATCTCCACCATAATATTCAACCCCAGTATTCTCACTCCGCCCTGCCGGTAGCTCACTCCATTTTTTCTTAACGAAAGTTTTTGGTACTTCGCGTTCCGCCCCTGATGAAGCAAATCGATCTGGGAAGATCTGATAGAAAACAGATGATCTAACCCATCGCGGCAGCTCTGGAACTGCGATTATTTGAAAATCTTCGCGGTCTACCACGTCGTGGTTAAACAGACCTTCGCCATTGAGCCACCGATTTTCGCTCTTTCCGATCAGTAGAAACCGATAGTGGGTAACGCTATTAACTATTTCTATTGAGACGCTCCACCAAGTTTCAAACTTGGTCTTTCTCTTCTTTTTTAACTGGAAAGTGCGCGGCTCGCCATCGTGAAATAGCCGCACCCAAATTTCGACCGCCCGGTCGCCTTTAGGTACGCGGAGGATGAGAGTTACTTTCTCGCCAATTCTCGGCGCGCTATTACTGACGAAAAGTTCAGAACCATCATGGTGTGCCTGAACAATAGTTCGGGCCACTATCAGCCTTTCACAGAGCCAGCAGTTAAGCCGCTAATGATGTACTTCTGAAGCGAGAGGAAGATGATCACAATTGGCACTGAAGCAATAATTGATCCCGCGGCAAATGCTCCCCAATTCTGTGAATATTGGCCACCGATAAAGCCTTGCAGCCCAACTGCAATGGTTCTGCTCTCCATATCTACTAAGAAAAGCCGAGCCAAAATGAACTCGTTGAACGTCCCAATAAAACTGAGCAAACTAACAACCGCTAAGACAGGTCTGGCCAGAGGAATGAATATCAACCAGTATGTCTGCATGGCACTTGCACCATCGACTTTAGCTGCTTCATCTAATTCAACCGGGATCGAATCAACGAATCCCTTCAGGAGCCAAATGTTTACCCCCATAGCTCCACCCATGTAGACCAATAGCAAACCAGGTTGCGTTCCTAAGCCCATAGCTGGGGCGAAATTATAAACTCGTTCCATAATTACATATATAGCTGAAAGCGCAAGTAAGGCTGGAAACATCTGCGCCAATAGCAATAATTGAATCCCGCTTCGCTTGCCTTTGAATTTCAAACGGCTGAAAGCAAAGGCTGAGGATGCACCAACAACTACCGAAAGTATTGCGACAGCTCCGGCAATAATCAAGGAATTCTTCATCCAAGTTAAATATGGAATTGCCGGATCATTAAACAACCTTGCAAAATTATTGAAAGAAATCTCTTGTGGAATAAAAGATGAAATTTGCAAACTTCCAGTTGGATTTATCGATGAAATAATGACGAGGTAAATTGGAAATAACGCGAAGAGAGAGACAAAAACTCCGACAGCGTGACGCCATAAGCTCTCTCTTAACCACTTACTCATGAGAAGCTATCCAATACTTTTGACTTTCTAATTCCGTAGAGTGAGATTGATCCAATAATTATGAAAATAACTACAGATATTGCGCTGGCAAGACCCAGATTTTGAACATTTGTGCCGAACGCAATTTTGTAGGTATAGCTAATTAAAATGTCAGTTGCGCCGGCAATATCCCCATCTAATGGACTGCTCGGTCCACCACCCGTCAACAAATAAATTAAGTTGAAGTTATTGAAATTAAAAGCAAAAGATGCCACGAGCAATGGCGAAACTACTTGCATTAAAAGTGGCAACGTGATTTTTGAGAAAATTTGTCTAGGCGAGGCGCCATCAATTGATGCAGCCTCTGAAAGCTCATTCGGAATCGCTTGCAGCGCCCCACTTGTGATTAAATAGAAGTAAGGAAATCCCAACCATAGATTTACAACAATGACAGCTACGCGAGCAAAAATTGCACTTTGAAACCAAGCTATATCGGTGCCGAAAAGATTATTAATAGCGCCAAACTCGGTATCAAACATTCCGCCCCAAATTAGGATGCTCATGACGCTGGGCATCGCATAAGGCAGGATGATTATGGAACGATAGATCCTGCGACCGCGAATCTTTCGATCCATCGCAAGTGCCAGCAGCAACCCAAGTGAAAATTGCGTAAAAACAGTGAGCACAGCGAAAATTATTGTCCAAATAAAAACTCCAATAAGTGGTTTTCTCACCTCATCGTTGGTAAAGAGATCTATGTAATGTGAGAACCAAATTGGGGAACGCCAACCGGGTTGGAGGATATCCTCTTTATTGGTTTCATTTGCATAATTTCCTCGGCCGTTATCTGAGTAAACATCGCCACTTTGTAAATTAACAAAAACATCTCGATCTTTCTTATATTCAAGAATTCTTTGATTGACCGCGCCGAGAGATGAGCCTTCAAGTTTTATAAAAAATGGTTCGTTGTACATGAATCTAGTTTCAGCAAATTCTTGGTCCCTGGCAAGCTTTTCGCTATCACTAAGGCGAGTAAAACCAGTTGCTTTCTCGGCAATTCCATCCGCATTTACTTGCACATCGCTAGAAAATAGCTCAGTTTTGTTGGTTGAGCTCGAAATAAAATAGCTGCTAGTCAAAATATCCGATGCGAGAATCGCGTATTCGTTTGCCGAATTACGTCCCATCACCACATCAAAGGTTGTGCCAGCTTGGTCAGGAGCAATTCCAAGTGCCTGTACTTTAGTAATTGCATTTGATTTGGAGATATAATTTCCAGTTTGGTACTGAAAAGTTGACATAACAAGGGTATAAACAATTGGTCCAATAACAAATGCAAACAGAAAGAATGCTCCTGGGATTAGAAACTTAAACGGAATAGAAATTTCGGTTAAATACACAATTGCTATGGCAATCAGCGCTACGGCTAGAAAAGCCGCAATTTCATATTCCTGTGAGGCGAACGCACTCTGTACAAGCATGGCTAGAATTGCGGTGACCATGGCAACAGCTACATATTTTGCAAACTTTGTTGCCCTACCGTGATACAGGAGTTTCACTCAACCACCCTATTCGCAAATTCTTGAACTGTCAGAAAAACTGGCGGGTGCAAATTGCACCCGCCAGTTTCGCACTGATTTCTAGCTTGGTTTATAGATCCTTAACGCCAGCGGCGATGTTTAACTTGAAGAAGTCATTTAACTTTGTGGCTTCTGCAAGTGGGTTCTTTCCATCTACTAGAACTGAAGTCCAGAACGCTGGAAGAAGATCCCAGTAGCTCTTTGATCCTGCTGCGCCATTAAGAATGGAACCAATTTGTGGAATACCAGCAAGTCCTGCTGCTCTTCCAAAACCAGCCTGTGCTGCTGAAAGTGAAGAAGATTTAGCGGCACCCTTCTCTGCAGGTGGTCGTAGTTCAAGTGCTTGATAACGAACTGCGCCATCAGTTGAGGCGAAGAAGTTAATCAATAGATCTTTAGCGCCTACTTCAACACCACGCTTTGCAGCGAAGCTAGTCAAGAGTGCACCGCTAACTGATCCGAACATTGCGCCGCGAGTACCAGCTTTATATCCTGGTACTGGCATCAAGTTCATCGTGAAGCCCTTAGCTACATAGTCTTTCCATTCCCAGTTGCCGATAACAGCAAATGGAACTTTGCCTGCCAGGAAGTTGTCTTTGCAACCAGCATCAGATGCTGGGAAGAATCCATTGCTCTTTCCGTTTTTATCTAGAAGGAATTTCTGGATATTGCTAGCAAGAAGGGCAGGATCGATTGGATCCGCTGTTGCATCAACTACGCCATCCTTCATGCGGTAGGCAGATCCGCCGAGTGCTGATAGAACTGAATGGGCTCCCCAAGAAGTTCCGCCGCCGGCAATGCAAAGACCAGCGACTAGCCCCTTGGACGCTTTGTTTTTCTTGTAATAATTAACCATCTGGCTCAAAGAGTTTGGTTTCGATGAAACTAACTTTGTGTTGTAAATCATTGCAACGTTGTTAACATCAAGCGGCACTCCGTACAACTTTCCTTTGTAGGAAAGATCGAAGAAGTTATTTGGATTAAAGCGTTTCTGTACTGCATTACTCAGCGTGATTGGAGCTAGCTTGCCGTTTTTAGCACCAGTTGCGACCCAGTCGTTAGCGCCAATAATGATGTCTGGTCCAGTAAGGTCTGTTGCATTGTCAACGGCAGTCTTTAGCGCGTCAAAACTTGAGAAAGTTTTAATCTCCACTGTGTGTCCAGCAACCCAGTCACCTTTTGCTGCGATAACTTTTGTAAGGTTTGGTCCGCGAGTTTCGTCAGCCCAAACAGTAATTTTTTTTGTGTCCGAAGCAGCATGTGTTGGCGCAACGGTAAGGCCCATGCTAACTGCAACAGCGAGAGCGCCCGCTGCGATCTTGCTAAGTTTTCTTTTAAACATGTGACTCCTTGATTCATAAATCGAAAGTGCCAGACCGAGGATGGTGGCGTCCCCCAAGTCTCATCGTTCTTCAAATTAAGGTCAAGCCAATAGCCCCACTAAGCGCGTTACGCCTTCTTTTTTTACACGATTGTTATAAATGAACCCTGTTGCATAACCCTGTTACAGAGCCAACTTTTTACTTGTGGAGTTGCTCGACTGTGGCATCCCAGCCCGCAACATCCTCCGGTTTACGGGGGCTTTTACCCACATAACGAGCCGATGGACGAATTAAGCGACCAGTGCGCTTCTCCTCCAAAATATGCGCAGACCAACCAGCAGTACGCGCAGCCGCAAACATTGAAGTAAATAGCGGGGCTGGAACTTCAGCGAAATCCAAAATAATTGCTGCCCAGAATTCAACGTTTGTTTCTAGTACGCGATCTGGGTGGCGTTCACGTAACTCTTTAAGAGCTGCTTGTTCTAACGCTTCTGCAACTTGATAACGAGGGGCGTTTAATTCGCGTGCAGTTCGGCGCAGTGTCCGTGCGCGTGGATCTTCTGCGCGATAAATACGGTGACCAAATCCCATAAGACGTTCTTTGCGATCTAACAAATCCTTTACGTACTTTGTTGCATCGCCAGTTTTTTCAACTTCTTCAATCATGTGCAGAACGCGTGAAGGTGCCCCACCATGAAGCGGACCTGACATCGCACCGATTGCACCTGAAAGCGCCGCAGCAACATCTGCGCCAGTAGATGCAATGACGCGTGCCGTAAATGTTGATGCATTCATTCCATGTTCTGCTGCTGAAACAAAGTACGCATCGATTGCGCGAACATGGAGTGGATCTGGTTCTCCGCGCCAACGAATCATCATGCTCTCTACCACGGTATGTGCTTTATTAATTTCAGATTCTGGAACGGCAGGCAAGATAACTCCGCGTGCCGCTTGCGATAAGTAGGAGAGAACCATGACGGATGCACGTGCAAGATTGCTACGCACTTCTTCATCAGAAATATCTAGAATTGGTTTTAAACCCCAAGCAGGTGCAAGCATTGAAATTGCTGCTTGCATATCGACTCGAACATCGCCCGAATGAACCGGCAATGGGAATTGTTCAGCGTTAGGAAGACCCGGATTAAATTCATCATCTACCAGCAAGCCCCAAACATTTCCAAAAGAAACGCGACCCACGAGGTCGTCAATATCTACGCCGCGATAACGGAGCGCGCTGCCTTCTTTATCGGGTTCGGCAATTTCTGATTCGAATGCAATTACACCTTCAAGACCGGGTTTGAAATCATCAGACATGTGCGGCTCCCCTGCTATTCAATTTCTTGAGCCTAATTCTGCACCCAAAGTGCACCGGTTTCGACCAGTAAGAGATGGGGTAGCGCTCTTTACGAAAGTGACGTTAAATACATCCGTGAGCGAAAATGACCCAATTCAAGGGATGCGCCGGTCTTACGGTGCATCTGGTTTGGATTACCTCCCGCCAAATCCATTCGAAGCGTTCGCCCAGTGGATGTTGGAAGCCGCCGCCAATCCAGGAATCATCGAAGCCAATGCGATGGTGTTATCTACTCTCGGCGCCGATCTTGAAATAAGTTCACGGACAGTCTTGTTAAAAGACACCTCGAAAGGTGGTTTTACTTTCTTCACAAATTACCAATCTAGCAAAGCCCACGCAATTGAATTAAATCCGCAAGTAACGTTGCTCTTTCCTTGGTATGCGATGGAGCGGCAAATTATTATCAGTGGAGTTGCGGCAAAAGTTTCAGAGATTGAATCTTCGCAATACTTTGCAACGCGGCCTTGGGAAAGTCAAATAGGTGCTTGGGCAAGTCGCCAATCATCATCACTTGCTTCGCGCGAGGAATTAGAGTTGAGATGGAGCGGTGCTGCGACAAAGTGGCCCGAAGGTAGCGAAGTTCCATGTCCGCCACATTGGGGTGGATTCCGAGTTGATCCGCACGCAATTGAATTTTGGCAGGGACGAAGCTCGCGTCTTCATGATCGATTGCGTTATGAACGAGCTAGCGCCAACGCAAATTGGGAAATCACTCGTTATTACCCATAAGATTTACTAGTGAGCGCCGATATTACAATTCCTAATAACCTCAAGCCAGTTGATGGTCGATTTGGTTGCGGGCCTTCGAAAATTCGTCCAGAAGCTTTGAGCGTTTTGAGCGCAAGTGCTTCAATTCTTGGAACTTCGCACCGTCAAAAACCGGTAAAGAACGTTGTACATAGCATCCGCGCAGGTTTGCGCGCACTTTTCGCGCTTCCTGATGGTTATGAAGTAATTCTTGGCAATGGCGGCGCTACCGCTTTTTGGGATATCGCCACCTTAGCTCTGATTGAAAACCGTTCACAACATTTAGTTTTCGGTGAATTTTCCTCAAAGTTTGCCAGCGCCGCAAAAGCGGCGCCATTCCTTGGCCAACCAAGCATTATCAACTCCGAACCAGGTTCACATCCACTGGCCCACGCAGAGGATGGAATTGATGTCTACGCGCTTACACAGAATGAAACTAGTACTGGTGTTTCCATGCCAATTCTTCGCCCGGCCGATATCGATGATGCGTTAGTGCTCGTCGATGCAACGAGCGCTGCAGGTGGGTTAATGGTGAGCGCTAAAGAGTTTGATACTTATTACTTCGCACCGCAGAAATCTTTCGCATCCGATGGAGGTTTGTGGATTGCGATTATGAGCCCTGCCGCAATAGCGCGCGCGGCGAAAATTAAAGCCAGTGGTCGTTGGATTCCAGCGTTCTTCGATTTAGAAATTGCAATTAAGAATTCGCGCCTTAATCAGACTTACAACACTCCAGCGATTGCAACGCTCATTCTTCTCGCCGCACAGATTGAGTGGATGAATTCAAATGGAGGATTAACTTTTTCTGCCGGACGAAGCGCGCAATCTTCCGAGAAGTTGTATTCGTGGGCCGAAAAGACTGCTTACACAACCCCATTTGTAACCAATCCAGCGATGCGCAGCAAAGTTGTCGGGACAATTAACTTTGATGAGGCACTCGATGCAACAAAAATTGCCTCAACTCTTCGTGCGAATGGAATTGTAGATACCGAGCCTTATCGCAAATTAGGTAAGAATCAATTGCGTATCGGCATGTTTCCAGCAGTTGATCCAAGCGACATTGACGCACTCACTGCCTGTATCGACTACGTAGTAGCAGCCCTATAGATGCCACTGACCTTCACGCGCAACCGATTCTTCTGGGTAGTAGCGCTTCAAACCGCAATTGTTAACTTCTATTTAGGTGGTTTCGGTCCTGCGCAACCTCTCTTGCGCGCAGATCAAGGTACATCGCTAGCAATTGCTGGCTTACATGGAACTGCAATGGGTGTTGCCGCAATTTTCGCAGGGTTCGCTAATCCATGGATTGCGCACCGTTTTGGACGAGATAAATCAACATGGATTGGGTTGACCTTTTTCTCTGTTGGTTTAGTGGCCTTCGTTTTCTCGCCACCAGTGCAGTTAACTTTGTTAGCCACTTTTATTGCAGGTTTCGGAACTTCGATCGTTATAAATAGCGTGTTGACATCAATGTCTCACCACTATGGAAAATCTGCAGCTGGTGCCATTTCTCAAGCTAACGGTGTTGCTTTCGTTGGATTTAGTTTCGGAACTTTTCTGATTGGTTCAATCGCTACTCTCTTTCCATCACAGTGGCGCTTGGGCCTACTCCTGGCGATTCCTGCTGCTATTGCACTAGCGCTCTTTGGGCGCGAGAAGGAGAGCGAAGAACACATACCTGATAAAGACGGCCGGCAAAGCGGAAAACTATCTCTTTCATTCTGGATTGCTTTGTGCGGATTCACTGCCAGTATTTCTTCCGCGTTCGCTATCTCTTTTTGGGCGGCGGCGCTATTGCGAGATCGTGTCGGTTCAACCGCAGCGATTGCCACCCTTTCTATCGTCGCTTACGGCGTTGGAATGGCAATTGGCTGCTGGTATGGCGGGATGGTTCTCAAGCGTTTTAAGCTTGACCACCAATTGATGGGAATTATAGCGTTGCAATTAATTGGATTTATCATTTTCTGGTTCTCACATTTATTGCTCCTTTCAATTCTTGCCTTATTTATTATCGGGCTTGGATCTTCCATTCAACTCGCGCTCTCATCAATTCGTTTGATTGGTTTAAGCGATGGACGGCCTGACTTGGCGATTGGCCTTAGCTCTCAAGCTGTAGGTCTTGCAATCGCAGGCGCGCCGCTCATTTTGGGACTTCTCGGTGACCATATTGGTATATCTCGTGCTTATTTAATGGTTCCAGCCCTCATAGCGTTTGCATTTACGGTGGTAGTAGCTATACCTTCTCGTACATGAGTTACAAAACTAGAAGAGTCGTCACGCTGGTAGTTCTCTTTGGGCTAATCGCTATGGTTGCCATTTCGGCGCTGTAAAACGTCGGCAACGGCATAACTTTGCGGTGCTAAATTCGTATTTCGGAAGAGAAAATAAGTTACTAACGCCGCAGTCAAGGAAACGAAACCGCAAATTGCCACTGTTTCTCGAACTCCAATACTTGTTGTCATCCAACCAATAAGCGGTGAAACTATCGGAGTTCCACCTAGAAAGACTGTTAGGTAGATTCCCATTACGCGACCTCGAATCGCAGGATCTGTTCGCAGCTGAATCATCGAATTCGCCGCAATAAAAGTCATTAACGCGACGCAACCGATAATTGGTAGAAAAATTGCATAAACGATATAACTTGGCGCAAGTGAACTCGCGATGAGAAATACGCTAAAGAGCGCTGACCCTTTCATAATGAATTTAGGGCCGCGCTTTTTTTCTTTATGTGCAGAAACTAAAGCACCTGTTAACGAACCAACCGCCAAAATGCTTCCCAACGCACCGTACTCTGCAGCGCCTTTCTGAAAGATTTGGATAGCCATTAACGTATTAAAAATGTTGAAGTTAAGCCCAAAACTTGTGGCAAAAAATACCGTACACATTACTGCCAAGATATCCGGACGTGCTCGGACATAGGCCAGCGCTTCGCGGATCTTAGCGCTGCCTTCGCGCTTGCCTTCCTTAAACAATTCACTCTCGCGCATAAAGAAAAGCGCGATAATCACTGCGAAATAACTTAAGCCGTTTATGATAAAAGAAATCCCGGTGCCATAAAGTGCGATAAGCACTCCAGAGAGCCCGGGTCCGATAAGTCGACCTAAATTAAAATTTGCCGAGTTTAAACCCACTGCATTTGGAAGATCCTTTTTCCCCACAACTTCAGCGGTAAAACTTTGGCGCACCGGGGCGTCAATCGCATTAGATAAGCCAAGTGTGAAAGCAAAGAACATAACATGCCAGATTTGGATTCTTTCCGTTAAAACAAGCGCTCCCACGCTTAGTGCGGAGAGCCCACCAAAAAAATTAGTGAACATTAAGATTTTCCGTTTATCGAAAATGTCGGCGATTTTCCCACCAGGGATACTTAAGAAGAGAGTCGGGGCGAATTGCAGCGCGGTGACAATTCCGAGATACGAACCGCTATTCGTGAGTTCGAGGATTAGCCACGATTGGGCCACGCCTTGTGCCCAAGTTCCCATGTTTGAAAGAAAACTTGCGCTAAAGAGAATACGAAAGTTGCGATGTTTAAATGATCGCAACGCCTTCATTCGCGTATTCTACTATGCTTACACTTACCATGAAATCCAAAGTGAGTCCGGTAATTGCATTTATCGCTTTTGGCACTATGTGCTGGATAATTGCATTTATTGTTGCACTGGCAATGAGCATGGACGCAAAAATTATTTGGACATGCGTTAGCGGAATAGTTTTAGGGCTTACTGGAATTCGCTACACACTTCGTCGCGCACGCCGCAGCGGTATTTAAGCTTCTAGTTGTCCGGCAACTCCGCGCAAAACCCGACCAAGGCGTTCAGCTTCAAGCGTTGATGGATGTCGACCATGACGCAAACCATTTCCAACTTTATCTAGCATTTTAATTGTGTCTTCAATCATGGCAGCCAAATCATCAGGATCAGGACGGTTATTTTCAACCAGCGATGGTGGTGTATCAATGATGTGAACTGAAAGTGCTTGTGGTCCACGACGGCCATCGGCAATTCCAAATTCCAATTTTGTTCCAGGCTTTACCGTTGTAATACCTGCTGGAAGCGATGATGCTGCGAGATAAACATCTTCGCCTTCATCGGATGCAATGAAACCAAAACCTTTTTCAAGAGAGAACCATTTGACGCGTCCGGTAGGCATTGGGGGCTCTCCTTGCTAATTTCTAATACTCGTGTGGGCCGCGCTCATGCGAGGGCATGGTGGAAGTTTAACACCAGCAGTTAGAAGGTCGCCTCCGAGTGAGCGCCGCAGCCATGGTCAACTGAGACTACGCGCGCATCTTCAGGGGAAATAGCATTTGCGCATACGCCGAAAGCAGCGCGAAGCGAGCCTGCAATGGGAAGAAAGAAACCGCAGCTTGCGCATGGCTTTGGCGCAGCTTGCGCCATTAGAGATTTTGGTCCGCGGTCACCGTCATACCAACGCTTACTGGCCGCGTCTCGACCTTCAATCGACATAACTCGCGCGCGACCAAAACCTAGCTCCAGTGCAAGCGCGCTATCTAACTCTTCATCGGCGGGTAGCGCGCCTTGTCCAGTCACTAAACGCGTATCGTCAAGTGAGCTTGGAAGAATATCGCCTACGCCAATATCGCCCGGTTGAATTCGATCACGATATGGAATCCAATCGGGTGCTAAAAGCGAATCAGGACCGGGCAGAACAACTACATCACAAATTGTTGCCTCTGATTGAGCATCAACTTTTGCAACGGTTACGCACCAACGCCAACCTTTGTATCCAGATAACTTTGCTTCAAATAAATATGTTCCGACTCGACCTTCATCATCGAATTCAACGGAGATGTAACCGCCAACATGTGATGGGCTTTGGGCGCTTTGGATAATCGCTAAACGGGCAAGTTCGGTTGCATCGAAGGCGGTTGCCTTTTGTGGCGCACCTACAGATAAAATTTTCTTGAGCGACTTCTTTACCATCTGCTTAGGGTAAAGCAGAACGCCACCCTCGTGTTAATCGAGCGTGGCGTTACGCGTAAAAATTGTGGGGTTTAGAAGTCCATATCCCCGCCGCCTTGATGGCCAGCAGAGGCTGAAGCCTTTTCTGGCTTATCTGCAATGACCGCTTCGGTTGTGATGAAGAGCGCAGCAATTGATGCCGCATTCTGCAGCGCTGAACGAGTTACTTTGGCAGGATCAATAATTCCAGCTTTGATCATGTCAACATACTCTCCAGTTTCGGCATTAAGTCCGAAACCGGCTTTAAGATGGCGTACCTTCTCAACCACAACTCCACCTTCAAGACCTGCGTTTATTGCAATCTGCTTAAGTGGTGCTTCTACTGCCAATTCAACAATCTTCGCACCTATTGCTTCGTCGCCTTCAAGTTTCAATGAAGCAAAAGCAATCTTTGCAGCTTGCAGGAGTGCAACTCCGCCACCAGCAACGATGCCTTCTTCTATTGCAGCTTTCGCGTTACGTACTGCATCTTCGATGCGGTGCTTGCGCTCTTTAAGTTCTACTTCAGTTGCAGCTCCTGCTTTGATAATAGCAACGCCACCAGCAAGCTTTGCAAGACGCTCTTGCAACTTCTCGCGGTCGTAATCTGAATCAGTTTTTTCAATTTCAGTGCGAATTTGTGCGACGCGACCCTTAATTTGAGCCTCATCTCCAGCGCCTTCAATAATGGTGGTCTCATCCTTGCTAATGACAACTTTGCGGGCTCTTCCCAAAAGAGTTAAGTCTGCTTGGTCTAACTTCAAACCAACTTCTTCTGAGATGACGGTTGCGCCAGTTAAAATTGCAATATCTTGCAACATCGCTTTACGGCGATCACCAAAACCTGGGGCTTTAACTGCTGCCGAACGGAAAGTTCCACGAATCTTATTTACTACCAACGTTGCGAGCGCTTCGCCTGCAACATCTTCAGCGATGATTGCAAGTGGCTTACCTGATTGCATAACTTTCTCAAGAATAGGTAGCAAATCTTTGATATTTGAAATCTTTGAGTTAACGATCAAAATATAAGCATCTTCTAGCACTGCTTCCATGCGATCTGAATCAGTTACAAAGTATGGAGAGATGTAACCTTTATCAAAGCGCATGCCTTCAGTGAGTTCTAGCTCAAGACCAAAAGTATTTGATTCTTCAACAGTGATAACACCTTCCTTGCCGACCTTATCCATTGCTTCAGCAATCATTGCGCCGATAGTCGAATCAGCGGCAGAGATAGAAGCGGTTGCTGCAATCTGCTCTTTAGATTCAACCTTCTTGGCCATCACGCTAAGTTGGGCAACGATTGCATCGACGGCCTTTTCAATTCCGCGCTTTAGCGCAATTGGGTTTGAGCCAGCTGCAACGTTGCGCAAACCTTCGCGCACAAGTGCTTGTGCCAAAACAGTTGCAGTTGTTGTTCCATCGCCTGCAACATCATCAGTCTTCTTAGCAACTTCTTTAACTAGCTCGGCACCGATTTTTTCCCACGGATCATCGAGATCAATCTCTTTAGCGATGGAAACGCCATCGTTGGTAATTGTTGGTGCGCCCCACTTCTTCTCAAGAACGACGTTACGTCCGCGAGGTCCAAGGGTTACTTTGACCGCATCGGCCAAAATATTCATGCCGCGTTCTAAACCGCGACGCGCTTCTTCATTAAAGGCAATCTGCTTTGCCATGGGTTTCACTCCTTGAGTTCGGTTGTGCCTGTCTCAGCGATGGGCGTTTTATCACTCACACCCTGAGAGTGCTAACGCCAAATCTACGGGAGGTACTCCTCGATGGCAAAACGAGGGTTTTGGTTAGCGGGCAGAACGCGCGCTCATGCGGGCTTCGCGCAGACGGCGAAGACGCTTGACCAACATAGGAGAGGCCTGGGCGGCGTCTTCGCGGTCGATTAAGTCGTTTAGCAGTTGGTAATACCGTGGTGCGGAGAGGTCGAAAAGTTCTTTAATCGCGCTCTCTTTAGCCCCAGCAAAGCGCCACCAATTCTTCTCAAATTCTAGGATGCGAACTTCGAGGTCGCTGAGAGAGGTGGTAGCCATCGGTTCTTCTTGGGCGGACATGGTTTAAATCTTATTCGTAAGGGCGATGAAAATGTGGGATTTCGGAGCAGCCAACGAAATTAAAGAGTGTTTAAAATCATTTCGATATCAGAAATCTTGGTCCACGGATTCACAATTGCAAATCGCAGCATTGGTTGACCCTCGTGTGATGAAGGAGGGATAAAACCAATTTGGTCATCTAATAATTTATCTGACCACGCTTGATATTCCTCTTTACTCCAACCTGTGCGAGTAAATGCAACGATGGAAAGTTCAGGATCTCTTAATAACTCTAGATTTGGATGGTTCCGAATTAATTCGGCCGCTTCGCGGGCAACGGTAAGAGTTTTTTCCATTGCTTTGGCATAGGAATCCGTTCCATTGACAGCGAGAGAGAACCAGAAAGGTAATCCGCGCGTGCGACGGGTTTGTTGAATTGCATAATCTGCTGGATTCCAACTTCCATCTTGCAAGGTATCCAAATATGAAGCGTGTTGCGTGTGAACTTCACGAGCTAGTTCAGGGTTGCGATAAATCAACGCGCAAGCATCGAAAGGTGCAAATAGCCACTTATGTGGATCGACAATAAATGAATCTGCGTTTTCAATTCCGTTAAATTTCGAACGAACTGATGGTGCACAAAGCGCGGCTAAACCATAGGCCCCATCAACATGGAACCAGATGTCGCGTTCATGCGTGGCAGCTCCAACTGATTGTAAATCATCAATAATTCCAAGATTGGTTGTGCCGGCGGTTGCCACCACTGCAAAAACTCGAACTTCGCTAGAACGGTGATATTCATCAATAGTTTTTCCTACTTGCGCCCCTTGTAACTTGCCATTTTCATCTGGGTCAACTTCAAGGATTTCAACATCCATAACTTGGGCAGCCGAGGCAATAGATGAATGAGCCTCTGTGCTGGCCGCGACTGCCCAGCGTTTAACGTTTGGATATTTTATTCGCCCTTGCGCGCGAGCAACGACGAGAGCTGAAAGATTTCCAATGGTGCCGCCTTGAACAAAAACTCCACCGGCGGTTTCTGGTGCTTTGGCTAAATCGGATAACCACTTCAGCGCTTGATTTTCAGCAAAGATCGCGCCTGCGCCCTCTTGCCACGAACCACCATATAAAGCGCTAGCGCCAACTACTAAATCAAAAAGGCTGGCGTGTTCACTTGGCGCCGATGGAATAAAAGCTAAATTTCGAGGGTGATCGGTAGAGATACATGCTCTCGCTAACACTTCAGTGAAAACTTTGAGAGCCGCTTGCCCACCTAAACCTTTTTCCGTAATTGTGTTGCCTACTTCTCTAAATAAATCTTCGGCACTTCGTGGGCCATCAAGGGGCGGATTACTCTTTAAACGCATGAGAGCGTACGCAAGCACTTCTTGTGCTAGGGCCTCTACATCGCGGTCGAACTCATGCATGTTGCGCAGTCTGCCATGTTCTTGCACACTTTCCATATGAGGCTGCTACGAACATCACACTTAGCCCCGACGCTTTTGGTGAGTGCAGTTAGTTTCTTGCTAGCCCGTACCATCTGGGGGGAAGGTCCTGCTTACTTGATCGCTTTCACTGTTTTTACCGGACAACTTGTCGTTGGTTGGACCAACGACCTAGTTGATTTTGAAAGCGATAAACGGGAAAACCGGCGTGATAAGCCGCTAGCCACTGGTGAAATCTCAATTACAACTGTTGTCAGAGCAACGTGGATTGCCATCGTAGCGTGTGTTCTCTTTTCACTATTTGGTCCGCTCGGTTTTATCGGTGGGAGTGTTCACTTGCTTGGTGTTGGTTTTGGTGTCGCTTACAACTTCTTCTTCAAGTTCACAAGGTTTTCGCCACTTCCATATGCAATTGCTTTTGCTGCCCTACCAAGCTCAATTACGCTAAGTAAATCAATTACCCCGCCGCTATGGTTGGTTCTCTCCGGCGCCGGTTTAGGGATTGCGGCTCACTTTGCAAATGTGGTTAAGGATTTTCGACATGATTCACTCTCAGGTCTTAGAAGTTTGCCGATTGTTTTAGGAATTCGCCCAAGTTTAATTATTTCCGGAGCCTGCTTTCTGCTGGTTTCATTAAATCTTTTTTATGCGACCCAACTAATTTTTCTTATCTTTGTAGGAGTAATCGGAGCGCTGCTGATTCTAGTTTTGCCGGCGCGAATGAGTTTTAGAGTTATCATGGCTTTAGCTCTTACTAACGTTTTGACACTTGTCACTGCGGGCGCGAATTCCATCTCAAGCCTTTAGACTGCGCAGATGTACATCAATTTACGCGGACGCCAAGTTTTTACCTATGAGTGGGATGACAACGGTGAGGCAGTAGTTCTACTTCATGGTGGTTTAAGTCAGACATCCCACTGGGATTCATCCATCTTGCCAGCGGTTGAAAATGGGTTCCATGTATTCGCATACGACCGCACCGGACATGGATTTACGGGCGATCAAAGCGAAAGTTTTCATTTCGATTTTCAAGTCAAAGAAGCAATCACCTACCTTGAAGATGTCGTTAAATCCCCTGCGCATTTAATTGGGTGGAGCGATGGCGGAATTATCGCGCTCATGGTCGCTATCTCTCGCCCCGATTTAGTAAAATCAATAGTCGCGATTGGGGCGAATTATCACCATAGCGGAGCAGTTGCGATTCGCGCAGATTGGAACCCAACTCCCGAAGATCGCGAAGAATACGCGCTAACCTCACCGGATGCCCCTCATACGCTGGATGAAAAGATTACAAAAATGCGAAAAATTTGGGCAAGCGAACCAGATATTTCGTTAGCGGATATAGCAACAATTCAATGTCCCGTGTTGGTCTTAGTCGGTGATGACGAAATCATTAAACATTCGCATTCCATTGAGCTTTTTGAAGCGTTGCCGCTGGGGCAATTTGCAGTTATCCCTGGAACTTCACATATTTTGGTTAAAGAAAAACCTGCTTTAGTTAACGCAATTATCTCTCAATTCTTAGCAGATTTGAGTTATCCCGTAACGCGTATGCCAATTCGACGAACTAATCCAATAATTGATTAACAATCTACTGGAGTAATTTTTCCTGTTGCTACATCGTAAATTGCTCCTCCGACTTCAACGCCTTCGCGCAAGAGTGGGTATGAACGTACTCGCTGCACATCGATAGCCAGCGCTTTACTCTGATCTGAAACGGTTCGAAATTCTAAGCTTCGAGTATCAACGCCAAATTGCGCATCAATAAACTCATGAATATCGGATTCTTCACCCCCGGCCATTCGACAGTTTGTGTGCGGCATAATTAAAATTCGGTTAACACCTAACAAAAACGTTGCAAGAACTAAGGTTCGTAAAACATCCTCGGTAACTCGCGCTCCAGCGTTACGTAAAATTTTCGCATCCCCTGGCGCCATTCCAACTACGGATAGGGGAGCTATTCTTGAATCCATGCAGGTAACGATTGCTAGACCTTTTGCTGCAACGCCAGTGAGTCCAGAATATTTAAAGTTCGTGGTGTATTCATCATTTGCAGTTATGAGATCTGCAAAAGCTTCATGCGGAAAATAGCCTTGTTTCATGAGCCCCCCGTCAGGATTGAACTGACGACCTACGCATTACAAGTGCGTTGCTCTACCACTGAGCTAGGGAGGCGCTACGCCAGCGGTAATTATGGCACATGCTGACCTTCAGTTGCCCCACTTAACTGGTGTTGGATATTTACAGACACGACCATCGCCTGAAGATTTTCCACGCAATCGTCGCCAAATCCAAGGCAGCAGAAAAATAATTAACCAGAGCGCCCCCGTTATTTGTTTTTTTAACCAAGGCGTTGGTAGCGATGGTGGCAGCGGTCTTCTCCATACCGGGTCAAATTTCAAACCTAACTTCTCTAAGACAGCTTGAGCACAACGATCGTGGCCTATTGAATTTAAGTGGAACCTATCAAAAGCTAAGAATCCGCGATTACTTAGGAAGTGTTCTTCATTTGCATCAACAATAATCGCTCCAACTTGAAGGCCGACTTCGCGAACAACTTTGTTGAAGGCGCTAAATCTTTCCGCCCAAATTTCTGAACCTTTTCCGGTGTTGCCGGTTTTCTCTAAAATCGTAAATAGCAGAACTGTTGCACCACTGGCAGCAATTGTGCGAACAGCTGCTTGATACAACGGAAGAACCAATTCGGGTCTGTAATTTGGTCGAATCGCATCATTTGCCCCTGCATGAAAAGAAACCAGCGTTTGGGGACCAGTGACAAAAGTAAGTGCGAGCGGGACTTGGTCTTGGAGCACTTGCTTAACTAACTTTCCGCGCACGGCTAAGTTGCAATATGTGAACCCAGCAACTTCTTTCGCCATAACATCTGCGGTTCGATCAGCCCAACCTCGGTACTTCCCATCGATGATTTCATCGCTCATGCCTTCGCTATATGAGTCCCCACAGACAATAAAACGGTTGTACTTCACTTGCGCTACCTACCTCTTTCGTCGTTGCTCATCCACCCAGAAGAGCGCAATGGAGGTTGCCACGCTTGCGTTTAACGATTCAGTGGTCGCACTAATCGGAATTGAGATTACTAAATCGCATTTCTCTCGGGTTAATCGGGCTAAACCTTTACCTTCACTGCCCACCACTATCATGAGCGATTCGCTTGCTACTTTCATTTCGCTAATCATTGCATCGGCTTCGCCATCTAAACCAACGACAAAACATCCTAACTTCTTTGCTGCATCAATTGTGCGCGCCAAATTAGTTACCTGCCCGATTGGCATGCGCGCGGCAGCGCCAGCGGAAGATTTCCATGCGGCGGCAGTCATTGAAGCTGCGCGACGTTCAGTCATCACAACTCCATCAGCGCCGAAAGCTGCAGCACTTCTAACGATTGCACCTAAGTTGCGCGGATCGGTTATGCCATCGAGTGCAACAATCAACATTGGATATTTAGCGCGTTCGGTAATTTCTTCAAAACTTGAATATTGATATGGCTTAATTGCCAGAATAATTCCTTGGCTATTTGGTGAAATGCCTTCAATTTCAGCGCGGTGAACTTCTCGAATCGAAAGCCCAAGGTGTAGCGCAAGTTTTAAACATTCGGCAACGCGATCATCAACATCAATACTTCTAGCCACAAGTAGCTCAGTTGCTGGCACATTTGCCCGGAGCGCTTCCAAAACTGGGTTCCGTCCTGAAACGATTTCACCTCTGGGTTTATCGATTCGACCGCCATGAGGTGCGCGAGTCGATGGAGTTCGCTTCTCTACGGTTTTTTTACGTTTTGCAGCTGCATGATAAGGGCGGTCTTCGGCTTTAGGTGTTGGGCCTTTACCCGCTAAGCGGCGTTTATTCTTTCCACCCGTTCCGCCCGCTGGACTTTTTTTCGAGCTGTGGGTGACCGCACCTTTTCGCGCTGAATTGCCGGCCATCAACTTCTCTTCTCTGGCGAAATTGACCAGCGTGGCCCTTGCGCACTGTCTTCGATAATAATTCCGAGTTCAATAAGTCCATCGCGAATTGCATCGGAGGCTGCAAAATCCTTACGGGTACGCGCTGCATCTCGCTCGGTCAGAACTAATTTAATCGTGCCATCAAGTGCTGTAATTAACTCAGGCGCGCCGCTGCGCGCATAAGCAGTATCACTTGGATTGCACCCTAAAACTTCCAAAGCGCCGCAGATTTCGCTGGCGTTTTTAGAAATCGCGCTCTTATCGCCTTCGCTTAAAGCCACATTTCCCAGTCGTAAATTCTCTGAAATCGTGGCGAGCGCACTTGGCACTGCTAAATCATCATTCATTGCCTCAATAAAGCTTTCACTCAAAGCAGGAGCTATCTCTGAGCCGCTCAGTTCCTTGGCTCGAACCAAGAAGCGTTCAATACGGCGAAATGCAACTGCTGATTCTTCTAGCGCGCTCTGGGAATACTCCAACATCGATCGGTAATGCGCGCTTCCTAAATACCAACGGAGTTCAATGCCTCGGACAAGTTTTAAAATTTCGCTTACTTGCAAAGAGTTGCCTAACGATTTACTCATCTTTTCGCCAGATTGAGTGACCCAAGCATTATGTAACCAGCGCTTGGCAAAGCCATATCCGGCAGCTTGCGATTGCGCGATTTCATTTTCGTGATGAGGGAAAACTAAATCCAGCCCACCACCATGAATATCAAAACTCTCACCTAAATAGGCATGCGCCATCGCTGAGCATTCCAAATGCCAACCGGGACGACCTGCGCCCCACGGAGTCGGCCACGATGGTTCCCCTGATTTAGCCGCTTTCCATAGCGCAAAGTCGCGCACATCGCGTTTATATATTTTATCGGCATCGGGCGCTGGTTGAAGATCCTCAACGTTTTGGCCGGAGAGAGTTAAATATGATTTCAACTTCTTAACTTCTAAGTAAACATCGCCGTTACCGGGCGCATACGCCGCACCGCTCTCAATAAGTTTCTCCATTAATTCGATCATCTGGGTAATGTGCCCGGTAGCGCGGGGTTCATAGGTTGGGGGCAATACATTTAGGGCAGCGTAGGCATCGCTAAATGCGCGCTCGTATTTCAGCGCAAGTTCCCACCATGGGATTTGCTCAATCCGGGCTTTCTGCAAAATCTTGTCATCAATGTCGGTGACATTTCGAATGAAAGTTACTGAGTAACCGCTTTTTAGCAACCACCGACGCAAAATATCGAAATTAACCCCGCTCCGAACATGTCCGATGTGTGGCGCAGATTGAACGGTGGGACCGCAGAGATAGATAGAAACTTCACCGGATTTAAGCGGAGTAAAGGTCGAAGTTGTTCGCGATTGTGTGTCATATAAATGAAGCGAACTCATTGGTTAAGTCTATCTTGAGTTGGTTCAAACCTTATAAATCAACGCTGATGCGATTGCGGCAATACCTTTACCTTCACCGGTAAGGCCCATTCCGTCAGTAGTCGTGGCGGAGACTGAAACTTGCGCGCCGCCGAGAGCGTTAGAGAGAACGGTGATCGCTTCGCCTCGACGATCTGTGAACTTTGGTTTATTCCCAATAATCTGCACAGTTACATTGGCGATGGCAAAACCGCGTGCAGATATTAAATTAAGCGTTTCTTGCAAAAGCTTCACACCGGAGGCACCAAAATATTCGGGGCGCTCTACCCCAAAGTTCGTTCCGAGATCACCTAAATCAGATGCAGCAAATAGGGCATCACAGATTGCGTGTGCGGCAACATCACCATCGGAGTGAGCATCGACTCCGACTTCATCGGGCCAATGCAGACCTGCCAGCCAGAGTGGTTGCCCTTGCGCAAATGCATGTGCATCCACTCCGACTCCAGTTTTAAATGATGAGGGCGTTCCAAGAAATTGCATCGCGCGGGCAAGATCTGATGGCGTGGTAATTTTCAATGCCCGCTCTTCGCCATCGATAATGCGAACTTTCTCCCCTAAGCGTTCTACTAGCGCAGCATCATCGGTTGCTTCACCACTCTGTGCGTGCGCAGCTTTGAGAACGGAAGTTGAAAAACCTTGCGGCGTTTGAACTCGAACCAGGTTTTCGCGAGTAGGCGTTGATGAAACATAACCATCAGAATTGATATATTTAACGGTGTCCCTTTGTGCGATTGCCGGAATAACTGCGACTTGACCTTCGTTCACCAGTACACTTAAAACTTTGGATGCTAACTCACTACTTGCCAGCGCTCGAGCAGCATCGTGAACTAAAACAAATTCGCTATTTTCATTAACTGCCGCTAAGCCTGCGCGCACACTTTCAGAACGCGTTGCTCCACCGGTTACCACAATGGCGCCATCACCTAGCAGAGCGCGCGCTTGGGATTCATAGCCAACAGGCACGGTAACGATAATTTCGTCGACAACGCCGGCTAACGCCGCAACGGCATGTTCAAGAAGTGTGCGATTGCCTAATTGAATAAAGGCTTTTGGAGTGGAAGCGCCAAAGCGTTCACCACTACCGGCTGCGGCAATGATGGCGCTTGCTGCGCGCCTAACCATGAGCTAGGAAGCGAGAACCTCGTCAAGGATCGATGCAGCCTTCTCTTCATCAGTGCGCTCTGCCAGAGCGAGTTCTGAGATAAGAATCTGCTTCGCCTTGGCGAGCATGCGCTTTTCACCGGCCGAGAGGCCGCGATCAAGATCGCGACGATACAAATCACGAACAACTTCAGAAACTTTAATAACATCACCAGAGGCAAGTTTTTCAAGATTAGCTTTGTAGCGACGGGACCAGTTTGTTGGTTCTTCGGTATATGGCTGGCGTAAAACGCTAAATACGCGCTCTAGGCCAGCGCTATCTACAACGTCGCGAACTCCGACAAGATCAACATTATCTGCCGGAACTCGCACAGTTAAGTCTCCTTGAGCAATCTTTAAAACTAAGTAAATTCTCTCTTCGCCTTTAATCACTCGGGTCTCAATAGCTTCAATGAGCGCTGCTCCGTGATGAGGATAAACAACGGTTTCGCCAACCTTAAATGACATCTGGTGCCCTTCGTTAGAGGGTCAATAATACCAGTCATTACAGAGACCAGCGACCTCGCTTTAAGGCTTTAACCGGATAGCACGGGAGGCAAATATGAAAAATCTCGTGAGAGGATACGCCTATGCGCAAAATTGTTATAACTTTTATTTCAGCAACTCTTGCTTTTTCGCTCGCTTCATGCGGTGCTGGCATAACCGCATCGACTCGTAACATAACTCAAGTAACAGATGGAGCAGAGGCGCAAATTAAGCAAGGCGGTAACAATATAAAAGTCCGTAATTTATTACTCGTTCTCACCGCTGATGGCACTGGTGTTCTCGTTGGCACAATCGTTAACAACGGACCATCGGTCGATGCGCTACTAAGCATTGTGGTTAATGGAATTATTGCCACTTATACGGGCTCAAACTCTTTGCCGCAAAATACACCAATTCGTTTTGAAGGTGAAACGGCAAACGCTAAAGCTGTAATTCCAGCCCTCGGTGTACTGGCAGGTCGCGAAGTTTCGGTAACTATGTTTTTTGCCACCGCTGGAGAGTTAACACTTAAGGCGCTTGTGCGCGAACAGAACGACATATATGCCGGAGTCACTCCTTAAATCAAGCCTCTATCTTGTAACCCAAACCGCGAACGGTTTGGATAGAGGTTGGGTTAGCTGGATCTTTTTCAATCTTTGCGCGAAGGCGCTTAATGTGAACATCCAAAGTTTTTGTATCTCCTACGTAATCACTTCCCCATATGCGATCGATTAACTGTATCCGGGTAAGTACCCGTCCGGAATTGCGCATTAAAAATTCAAGTAATTCAAATTCTTTAAGCGGCAACTGAACTAGTTCATTGTTAACCCAAACAACGTGGCGATCAATATCCATGCGCACAGGGCCAGCAGTTAATATGTTTCCATCGTTATCACTTTCGCCACCACCTCCATTACGGCGAAGTACTGCGCGAATGCGGGCAACTAATTCCCGCGCCGAATAAGGTTTAGTTACATAATCGTCTGCACCTAACTCAAGACCAACTACTTTATCTATTTCGCTATCTTTAGCGGTCAACATAATGATTGGCACGCTCGATCGGCGCCGAAGTTGACGACAAACTTCCGTTCCGGACAATCCGGGTAACATCAAATCGAGCAAAACTAAATCTGCACCATTACGCTCAAATTCTTCAATTGCTTTAGGACCGGTATCTGCAATCGCAACGTCGAAACCTTCACGTCCAAGTAGATAACCAAGTGCACCAGAGAAAGATTCTTCATCTTCCACCACAAGAATTCTGGTCACTATTTATGCCTCCTCATTTTTATCAAACTCAGGTAAACGGATAGTGAACGTGCTGCCAGCGCCTTCAACGCTCCACACTGAAATATCTCCACCGTGATTTGTAGCCACATGTTTCACAATCGATAAACCAAGTCCAGTGCCGCCAGTTTCACGCGAGCGTGCTGGGTCAACTCGGTAAAACCGTTCAAAAATTCGCTCGAGCTCTTTCTCTGGGATGCCAACGCCTTGGTCTTTCACCGATATTTCTGCCAAATTTTCATTCTTACTTAAAGTAATTGAAACTTGCGTGTTCGCTGGACTGTAATTAATGGCATTCTCAATCAAGTTGCTGATTGCCATCTCTAACTGCCCTCGATTACCAAGAACTTCGAGCTCATCTCGCTTATCAAAAATGACGGTAACTTTTCGCGCTTGCGCTACTAGCCGAGACTCATCGATTGCTTGGCTAATTAGATCCGAAAGGTTGAGCACTTTGGCGCCAACCAAAGGATCATCATCTTGCAGGCGCGACAAGTTAATAATTTCTTGAACCAGATCTGATAAACGTTTCGCTTCAATTTGCATGCGGCTAGCAAATCTCACAACGCTTTCTGGGTCATCACTGGCACCAAGAACCGCTTCACTCAAAATAGAGAGCGCGCCGATTGGAGTTTTTAACTCATGCGAAATATTGGCAACAAAATCTCTGCGAATCGAGTCCAAACGGCGAAATTCACTATCATCAAAAATCAACAGAACGACTAAACCTTCCGCGCCAAAAGGTGAAACGCGTACCAGTAAATCATGCGTGCCTTCACCCACTGGCCCCCGTGGAAGTTCAACAGTTGCTTCTTGGTACACCTTTGATCGACGTACCGCTCGAACCAAATTTACAACTGGCCCAGAGACCAATCGACTCTCTTTAATAAGACCGAGGGCCGATGCCCCGCGAGAGGAGTGTAAAACCACTTCGCCCGGGGCTAAGAGTAAATATTCGGCATCGAGAATTTCCAGAATGTCTAAAACGCCATTAGGAATAACCCAGCCAGGCGAGGGTACCTCCGTGGCTTTCCAACGCTTAAACATGGCTCTATCGTAGAGATTTAAAAGCTTGTTCACCAAGGAACTTTGGCGTTGCTTTGAGTTCAAGGTACCTTTGCCGCATGCGCGATGCTTTCCATGATGACCTTGATGCCACGGGCCAAACTCTGGTCGAGATGTGCCACCTCGTCGGCCACGCCATGGAGCGTGCAACAACCGCGCTTTTGACTGCAGATTTAAAGTTAGCGGAAGAGGTTATCTCTGACGATGACAAGATCGACCATCTTCATCACGATTTGGATGCTCGAATACTTAATTTAATGGCCCGCCAACAACCTGTTGCAGGCGATCTCCGCACCCTTGTTACATCGATTCGAATGAGCGCTGATTTAGAACGCATGGGAGATTTGGCGCACCATGTTGCCAAAATTGCACGGATGCGTTATCCAGCAACTGCAGTTCCTGCCGAACTTGCAGAAACGATGCAAGAGATGGGCAGCGTTGTACAACGCATTATTCAAAAAACAGCAACTGTTATCGAAACGCATAATCTTGAAGATGCAATGCAGTTAGAAAAAGATGATGATGAGATGGATCAACTGCATCGCAAACTATTTACAATACTTCTTGATGACTCATGGGCACATGGAACTGAAACCGCTATCGATATGACTTTACTTGGTCGCTACTACGAACGTTGCGCAGATCATGCCGTCTCTGTTGCCCAATCTGTCTACTTCTTAGTTACTGGCGAATACGCCAGCAAACAAAATTAACTATTTCTTACCTTGATTTGCCACAGCTTTAATTGCAGCTGAAGCTGCAGCTGGGTCTAAATACTCACCACCGCTAACCTGTGGCGTTAAGTCATCGTTGAGTTTGTATAGCAAAGGAATTCCAGTTGGAATATTCAAACCAGCAATAGCGTCATCGCTAATTCCATCAAGGTGCTTTACCAGAGCGCGGAGCGAATTACCGTGCGCAGTTACCAGAACTGTTTTCCCGGTCTTCAAATCAGGAACGATTGATTCGTGCCAATATGGAAGCATGCGAATAACAACATCCTTTAAGCACTCAGTTTTCGGTAGCGCTGAACCTAGCTCCGCATAGCGCAAATCACTTGACTGACTAAATTCATCACCATCTTGGATCGGTGGGGGTGAAACATCAAAAGAGCGACGCCATAATTGAAATTGTTCTTCGCCATAAGCTGCCAGCGTTGCTTTCTTATCTTTGCCTTGCAGCGCCCCATAATGACGCTCATTTAAGCGCCAACTCCGGCGTACCGGAATCCAATCACGATCACATGCATCAAGGACAATTTGGGAAGTATGGATCGCGCGACGAAGCAGTGATGTGTGAAGTAAATCCGGCAATAAGTTTCTATCTCTTAAAAGTTCGCCGCTTCGTCTTGCCTCTTTTTCGCCAACTTCAGATAAACGAACATCTACCCAACCGGTAAAAAGGCTTTTGGCATTCCATTCGCTCTCTCCATGGCGGAGCAAAATCAAATCCATCATCATGGTCGTAATCTTAGAGTAAGTGTTCAAAAGCTTCTAAATTGGCGAGCGATTCTCCGCGTGAAATGCGCCAAGCCCATTCACGTCGAATTGCGCTGGTAAATCCGAGTTCAAGAAGTGGATTGAACGAAGAATCTGAATATTGAAGTACCGCGCCTAGAATTCGATCAATTTCTTGTTCGCTGACTGCACTTCTTGGTAGACGACCAACTAAGAAAAGGTCACCTAACTCATTAATTGCAAAAGCAACTCCATACATTGTTCCGTTCTTGCGCATGCACCACGCGTGGACTTTCGCTTCATTTTCATCTGGTTTACGAATTACAAATGCGTTAATACTTAATGAGTGGTCGCCAATAACGAGGGCGCAATGTGTTTGTAGTTTCTTCTCTCCCGGAAGTGAAATCAAAAAAGTATTTTCATCTCTCCGTTCAAAATCGAGCGCATGGGAATCTAAGAATTCTTCAATAATTGCGCGTGGATCTATACCACTCATTTTATTGACCGGAAATAATACGGCAATTGCGAATTCCCGATAAAATATCTTCATAAACATCTAAAGTTCCACGAGCCGTACTCTTCCAACTAAAGTGCGATGCGTGCTCAATTGCTCCTATTGAAAGGAGCGCTCTGCGCTGGGGTTCTTGCAAGAGGCGCGCTAATACTGATGCCCACGCTTTTGAATCATGCCCATCGACTAAAACCCCAGAAATACCATCAGAAACTGCGGTGCGCAGGCCGCCAATTGCCGTTGCTACAACGGGCGTTCCGCATGCTTGAGCTTCTAGCGCGACTAAACCAAAACTTTCAGAATAACTCGGCATGCAAACTAAGTCTGCTGCGCGATACCAATTCGGCAATTGCGCTGGAGGCACAGGTGGAAGAAAGTGCACAACATCAGCCAACCCGAGCCAACTAACTAACTCTTTGAGGCGTTCTACCTCGCTTGCACTAGAGCCTGATGCTCCGCCAATAATGTTGATGAGTAACTTTGGTCGCAAGTGCGGAGAATGTGAAACCATCTCTGCGGTTGCGCGGATAAGAAGTTCGGGACCTTTATGCGGTTGAATACGTCCGACGAAAGTAATGACTAGCGCATCGAGCGGAGTTCGCAACACTTTGCGTGCATAAGCGCGGCCGGCACCCGGTGTGAATTTACATAAATCAACGCCGGGACTTACCACATGGACTCTATCTGGACATGCTTCATAGAGTGAGACCAAACTGCCAGCTTCTGAATCGGTGTTTGCAATCAACGCATTTGCTGCTGCGGCAACTTGAGTTTCACCTTGAACGCGAGCCATTGGCTCTTGGTTTTCGCCTTCAGCTAAATTTAAATTCTTAACTCTGGCCATAGTGTGCATCGTATGAATAAGCGGAATTTGTAATTGCGTTGCTATAGGAATAGCAACTTTTCCTGAAATCCAGTAATGCGAATGAATTAAGTCATAACTCTCTCCGCTCTTAATTACTGCCGCGAACTTCCTTGATAAATTCCCGATAAGAGACGGGAGCGCTTCCTTTGTAACGACTTGGGGACCAACGTTTAAGTGCCGTACATTGACCCCATCGACGAGTCGAACGGAATCTGGAAGTTTGGGATCTGTGCGGCGCGTAAAAATATCTACGCCAACGCCCATCGCAGCCACTCGCTCGGCGGTTTCAACAACATAAATATTCATACCGCCAGCATCGCCTATGCCAGGTTGATCTAAGGGTGATGTGTGCACCATCAACATAGCGACGCGAGCTTTCATCCCTTAAGGGTAAGGGCTAGTAAAGCGTTGCGCGAATTACTCCTACTTCTTCGCCACCGCCGAGAACTTTTTCGACTTTAATCTCTGTGCTCACTCCGAAAAGCGAAAGCGCAGCGCTGACTATGGCAGGGAAAGCTCGCTTGGAACCATCGGTGATTTTGAAAACGAAGGTCCGTCCATCAGGAAGTGAAGCAATCTCAACGCCTTCAGCGCCTTCTTTCACAAATAGACCGGGAATCTCGCGCATTATCTCGGTCGTTAACCGTCCAACACCAGCGACCATTTCTGGAAAGGCGCGACAAGCAGCGATGACTTCTTGGTGCACCGGATCTGTTGAAATAGTTATAGCTCGAACTGCTCTGGCTAAACCCAATAATGAAATTTGAAAGAGAGGTGTGCCGCAGCCATCAACGCTAATTACAGTAATTTTCTCACCAGATAGCTTCTCTAACTCTTCGCGACAAGCTACTTGAAGTGGGTGATCTGGATCTAAGTAACTCTCAACTGACCAACTATTTATTTTTGATGTCACAACCATCCCTGCATGTTTGCCGCTGCAGTTCATCGCTAGTCGCGTTGGCACTAGCGTCGCCGCTCTAAGTTTCTCATCTATCGGTTTATCTTTAACGTTTCGTAAATCGCGCTCACTCAAACTTTGCGTCGCCAAAATTTCCAACGCTGCGCTTTGGTGCATCGGTGTCCCCGAATGGCTGGCGCAAACTAGCGCTAACAACCGAGGTTCTAGCTTCAAACCAAGACGCACCATTGCCGAAGCTTGAATTGATTTCACTGACGAGCGGGGAAATATTGCAAGCGTGGGGTTACCTTTTTGAAGCGCTATCGAACCATCTGAATTCAAGGCAAGAAAATGTCCCATGTGATGTGATTCAACTTTTCCGCTTCGTACATACTCGGCAAGAACTTCACCAATAAATGCGTTGGACAATTCTTACTCCGTTTGCCGAACAAGTGATGACCAAAGGTGGGCTTGCAACTCTTGCTCTGCGGCGGCCATGTCGTAAGAGAAAAATAGCTCACCCGCAACAAGGCCATAGAGACGGACACCAGCGGTAACAATTTTCGCAGTTGGTGCGGAATACCCGTGATCCATTACCAATTGAATTTTTGGACCATCGAAATGGCCCATCCAACCTTCGGTAATTCCAGTGTTATGTGAAAGCACGACCTCTAAAACCTTATTTGGTTTAGGCCGCCAAAAACCAACTTCGCTACCTCCCGGCCGCACAATTTCGCCATCTGAATCTAAAATCCATGAACGAGAAAAGTAGTTAAGAAATGGTCGTCCATCATGGTTAAAAACTACTTCGTGGTTAAATTCAAATGCGGGGACCGTTGGATATTCTCCGCGACCTTTACCGCGCCAAGTTCCGACCAGCCAAGCCAGCGGATTTAGGTCTGGGTGCAGACCTTCGGGGATTGTAAACGCCACTTATCTACCTCTTCGATAGTTGCTCCGTCGTGCTTGGCTCGCACGACCTTTAAAGGCGTAAATAATGAGTGCGATACCCATAACAATTGCGCTAGCACCAAGTGCCACCGATGTAATGAGCTCCATGGTGGCAAGTCTAGGCGATGTTTGAATAGAGTTGGAGTATGTCACGTGCACTGATTATTAAATTAGCGAGCGGTGGTTTCAACAACATAAATATTCATACCGCCAGCATCGCCAACGCCAGGTTGATCCGATGGTAGGCATGCGCATTACGCAGGCATACATGACCAATAACCCCATTGGGGAATGGAGTACCCTTTGCATATGGGAAAGCGCTTGGAAGAATTGATAGCGAATAGCGAAGCTATTCGTGACATTGTTGGGCGCCATAAGGGTCTGTCTATCTCTGTCTTCGGTAGTGTTGCTAGAGGCGAAGATAATGAAAACAGCGATTACGATTTTCTTGTCACTTTTGCAGAGAATTCATCATTGCTTGATTGCGCAGCGCTAATCAATGATCTAGAAGATCACCTAAAGGCGCATGTCGATGTGGTTTCATTTGCTGGGCTTAAGCTTAGAGATAACAGAATTCGCCAAGAAGCCATTACTCTATGAGCGCAACCGATCAGGAGCGGATAGCCGATATCCCAAATCTAGTCAATTCCCTCAAATCGTAATAACGCTGAGCCTTCAAAAGCCTAACTCTTAGAAACCTCATAAAAACACCCTCTACCGCGCCGAACTCCTACCATCCAAGCCAGCGGATTTAGATCTAGATGCAAACTTTCAGCAATGAATGAATAGAGTTGGAGTATGTCACGAGCACTGATTATTAAATTAGCGAGCGGCGTTGAAGCTCCAGAACGCGTTTCGCAAGCTTTTACCGTTGCCGCAATCGCACTCACCTCCGGAATCAAAGTTTCTCTCTGGCTCACCGGTGAAGCTTCGTGGTTTGCAATAGCAGGGCGCGCAGAGGAATTTCAATTAGCACACGCACCATCAATTGCTGATGCACTTAAGAACCTAATTGCTGGCGCGCGCGTAACTTTATGTACTCAATGCGCCGCCCGCCGCGAAATAAAAGATGGTGATCAAATTGAAGGAATTCGAATTGCCGGTTCAGCAGTATTTGTTGAAGAAGTTACCAGCGATAACGCTCAAGCTTTAATTTATTAAAAACTTCCTTGCGAAGCCGGCACGCCATCAACGCTCAAAATTGCATCGGCGGGTGTGGTACGTTTTACAATCGCTAAAGCAATTGTCCCTAACTCATGATGGCGGGCAACTGTCCCTAAGAAACCAACAACAACGCCGTCGTTTTCAACTTTGGTACCAACCGCTGGAAATGCAACATCACTTCCATCGAGATGCAATGTCACCAATCGCCGTGGTGGATTTCCTAAATTAAATATTTTTGCAACTGTTTCTTGACCGGGGTAGCACCCTTTCTTCATATGTACTGAAAAATTAAGTAGACCGAGTTCATTTGGAAATGATTTGTGATCGGTATCGAAACCGATGCGCGGGCGACCTGCAGCAACACGTATCGCATCTAACGCCCATGTCCCAACTTGCGTTGCAGTAGCCGAGAAAACTTTCTTGACTTCATTCAATTCGCTCCGAGGAATAAGCGTGTAAGGTCCACCAATATCTGTCGTTTCACCCGGTGTTCGCAGAACGCAATATTCCGAACTTGCATCGCGCACATCGACGCGCAACATAAATTTCATGTTCGTTAAAAACTCGATCAATCCATCTTTATATCCAGAATCTAGAACTAACCATGAAGTTTCGCCATCATCAACCATATTAAATTGAAATTCCAAGTGGCCACGCCTATCCAAAATTAACACGGGGACCCATTGGGCGCGCACGAGGCTCTCAACGTGTTGGGTTGTTAAGTTATGTAACCAACTCAATCGATCAACACCGCTTACGGCAACTATTGCCAAATGAGATAAATCTGCCCACGCAGTACCAGCTTCTAACGCGCGTTGTTCTTTTACTGGCTCTCCAAAATGCCAAACTGCGCCTTTATCAGGCCCCGCCTCAACTAAAACTGCGGTCATTTATTTCACGCACTTGGCACAGGTGCCATAAATTGCAAAGTGAGTGACATCGGTTTTGAAACCATAGCCATCTGCTAGCGCGTCAACAAAATTTGCTGCGGTTTCAATTGGTGCGTCCCCTACCTCACCACAAATTGCGCAGACAAGGTGTAAATGCGGCGCCTCTTCGGCGCCATGGTAGGTCGCCCCGCCATGTCCTAAATGAGTATGTTGAATTAAGCCAACTCTCTCCAAAGTTTCTAAATTGCGATAAACGGTGGAGAGATTAATCCTTGGTTGAGTCAGACGAACTTTCTCCGCAACACCTTCCGGAGTTGCATGACCCAATTCACGGACTGCAGCAAGAACTAATTCACGCTGGGAGGTAAGCCTCAAACCTTTTTCGCGTAGTTCGTGGTTCTGGCTCATGTCGTTAATTGTAGAGGCCGCGCCCTTAAGGTTCATAAACTCGGCAGGTAGTACGGAGTATCAACGCTGCTGCTCTTTCGTGAGCGTGAAGTTGCTCGAACCAAAAGCAGATAAAGCTCGCAACCTAGGCAGTAGCTAAAAACTCCTTGGAGAAGTGCGGCAGCTAGTGCGAAACCGATCGCAACGCTCACTATGAGGTTCACTCCAAGTGATACGCCAACGAGGGCCACAATTGAAAAGAGAGCACCAACGCCTTGAGCAAATTGCGGTGGGCGGCTATCTTCAGTTGGAACTGCACCGTTAAGACATGGGCGAATAAACTTGCTATAAATATAAGCATATGGAGATTTACTTGGACCAAGGGTTGCACCAATTAAAAATACAATCGTTTGCCAAAGTAAAAGCGGAACCGAACCTGTTATAAAAATGACTGCAAGAATTGGGGCAGTAATGAAGGCACCAAATCGCGGCCCACGCGCGTCAATAATTTTTACATCTCTCATTTTAAAAGTCCTTAAAGTTAGTCGAAAATTAATTAAATTAATTAAATACAATAAAAAACTATTGCATTCGACAGAGCGAGCCAGCTAAGCGACCGAAATCAATTACTCGGCGCTTAGTGAAGAAGAGTGGCTCATGTAAAGACATGAGAGAAGGTTAATTTACCGAGTTAGAAAAAGCGAATTGCCAGTGGCTTGCAAATATAATCAGAGCATATTTAATACTTTCAGAACCTGATCCCTTTTAGGTGGACCGGCAGCTCGCCCCACTTCAACTCCCAAGTGATTTAGAAAGAGCGTGGTTGGGGTTAAGCGAATATCGAGCTCTCGTACCAAATCAAGGTGGTTTTCAGCGTCAATATCTAAGTGAACGACGCCTGACATGGATTGAGCAATATCTTCTAAGAGAACTCTCGTGGCCCGACAAGTGGCGCAGAACACAGAAGAGAATTGAACCATGGTGGCTCGTTCGCCTAAAGAAACGGACCATTTCTCGCGGATTACCTGGGTCAAAGTTGTATTCCCCCGCAACTTAATGCGTCCAGTCCGAGCTTTATTCCATATGCCATACGCCAGCGTTGCGATGACGATGCTGGCAAGTGGAAGGAGTGATTTCATACGAGTATCCTTACACCTCTTATGTCACGAGTGCTACTTCTAACAAACACACTAGACGCGAGCGCGCAAGTGTTGCCAGCCCTTGCCTTGTTACAACATCAAGTCAGAGTGCTTCCAGCCGAAGCCACCGTTCTCATTGATATACCTGTGGTAGATATTTTATTAATCGATGCCAGACGCGATTTAACTGGTGCAAAAAGCCTGGTACGTTTAATCACATCTACTGGAGCCAATTGCCCAATGATTGCAATCACGACTGAAGGTGGCCTCGCTGCAATTAGCGCGGAGTGGGGAATCACCGATGTATTGCTCGACACTGCTGGCCCCGCCGAAGTTGATGCTCGCATACGTATTGCTATCGGAAATCGTCTCGCCGCTCTTAATTTGCGCGACTCTACTTCCAGTGAAATTCGCTCAGGCGATGTAACCATTGATGAGAAGACATACTCAGCAAAGTTAAAGGGTAGGGTGCTTGATTTAACTTTTAAAGAGTTTGAGCTACTTAAGTATTTAGCGCAACACCCTGGTCGTGTTTTCTCGCGGTCCCAACTCTTACAAGAGATTTGGGGTTATGACTATTTCGGCGGATCTCGCACCGTTGATGTACATATTCGCCGCCTTCGCTCAAAACTTGGTCCCGAGTTCGAATCAATTATCGGGACAGTTCGCAATGTCGGATATCGCTTCACCACAACGGCTGCTGGCAAAGAGCACCAAACTTCGGAGCGCGTTTAGCTATGCGCCATATTCTTAAACTTTATCGTCCGCTCTCGGAAACTATTCCCTTGCTCAAAACGATAGAAAATATCTCGATAACAACTTTTGACCCACTATCCGATAAAAACGAATGGCTCGCTTTTAACAATGAGGTCTTTGTCAACCATTTAGATCAAGGAAATTGGACTTCACTTGACTTAGAGCGTCGAATTGTTGAACCGTGGTTTGATGCACAAGGTTTCTTCCTTGCAGTAAAAGACTCAAAAATCGTTGGGTGTTGTTGGACGAAGATTCACGAAAACTGTGTAAACGAGGGTCCCGTTGGTGAGTTATATGTTGTTGGTGTTGCTCGCGAAAATATGGGTCAAGGAATTGGAAAAGCCCTTTCAATTACTGCGTTGGAGTATTTAAAGGGCAAAGAAATTAAGCAAGCGATGCTCTATGTTGATGCCGATAATGAGGCAGGAATCGCCTTATATACAGACCTCGGCTTTACATAGCGTCAGCTTTTAAATGTATTATCTATCCAGAGCTCAAGAGAGATCACTGGCCACGGCTAAATCGCTTGAGCCTTTTTATGTTAATTCGGCTAGCGCGGCGAGTTTGCGCTACTCCCGGCGCCAACTCTGAAATGAAGTTAATCGCCGCCGTTACTCCGGCCATTAGCTCATAAGGAAGCGTTCCAAATTCGAAGCGTTCTGGAACAACGCTAGTGGCCGGTAATAATTTGTCATTATTAAGGGTTTCCAAAAGTTCAGGGGCGACGGCAAGAGCTGCGCAATGTGGTCCCCAAGGTATTTCCAGCACCAGTTACTGCTACTAACTTTGTTCTGTTCGAAAGAACCGCTTCGATTGCAGAAACAGGTAGCTCGCCGGTAGCGGTATCGAATTCTGCCCAGCGCACTCTGGCGCCAACGTTTTCGGCGGCTTGAATCCACGGACGAATATTGGAGTCATGGTCTAAGCGGGTAACAACTATTTCATCGCCAACTTTCCAACTCTTGGCAATTGTGCGCGAAAAGTCATAAGTCATGAAATGAGGTCATCACTGAGGTCGGCGCACATCCTGGCAAAGGCTGCGGTATGAGCATCGACATCGGCCTGCGTTGTAGCCGGCGACATCAACGCCATATTGTGAAATGGGGTGATGAGAAAACCATCGTTTAACATGCGCAAGTGAATGTATTGCTCTAACTCAAAATCTGCTGCGGCTGCGGCTGCGCGCCCGGTACGAGGAGGGTTCGCTGCAAACATATATTCGCCCCGCGCACCTAAACGATTACAACTCCACGGCAAATTATATTTCTTTATCACCGCATCTACCCCGTCGCACCAGCGAGTACCCAATTCGATCATCTTTGTAAAATTTTCCTCCGTTAATACTTCACTTAAAGTTGCACGCATCGCGGCAAGTGAGAGCGCATTACCAGCTAGAGTTCCACCGATTCCGCCGGTATCAATTGCTTTAACTTCAACTAGCTTCGCAATTGATGCTGCGACTTTGCGCGTCATTCCAAAAGTTCCAGTTGGGATGCCACCGCCGATTGCTTTACCGATTGTGAGGAAATCAGGTTTCAATCCGAGTTGGGCAACCATTCCGCCCACCCCGACCGAGATAGTGTGTGTTTCATCGATGATTAATAGCGCACCAAATCTTTTTGCGAGTTCGGCAACGGCTCCCAGATAACCCACCTCTGGCAGCACAATTCCCACATTGGTCATCGCAGGTTCCATCAAAATTGCCGCAACATCGCCGTGGGCAAGTGCGCTCTCCATCCCTGCTAAATCATTGAATTCCACAACGCGCGTGGTTTGATCTAATAAAATTGGCGCCCCAAGATTTCCTTCGCGGGCAATTGTTGCACCACCTGAATCTAGTGTTGCAAGAGTCTCATCAACGCTTCCGTGATAACAACGATCTATTACAACTATTTTAGATTTACCAGTAATCAATCGGGCGTACCGTAATACATGTCGGTTGGCATCGGTTGCTGAAACGGTAAATTGCCAGAGCGGCAAACCAAACCTGCGAGCGAGCTCGCCTGAAACAATTGCACCATCTTGGGTTGGCAACATCGCAGTAATTCCGCGACCGACTTGTTCGCGAATCGCCGCAACAAGCGCGTCCGGTGAATGTCCACCCATCGAACCGGTATCGCCTAAACAGAAATCGATATAGTTATTTCCATCGATATCGCGAAAGCGAGCGCCCTTTGCTTCTTTAATAAAAATTGGATACGGACCCGGCCACTTAGCCATCCATGACATTGGAACACCCGCATACATATTCTTTTTCGCATCATCAGAGGCAATTTTGCTCTTAGGGTGTAGTTCAATGAAGCGTGCCTCTTCGATCGCACGCAACTGCGCTAAACGTTCACGGCTAACCATTTATAGATAGTAACTATTCTTCGCTGAAAACGAAGAGCGCTTCGATGTAGCCATCACCGCTAATTCCTAAATTCGCGGCATCGGGTGGCGCAGTTTGTGGTTCGATACAAATGCCATCGCTATCTTCGCTATAGACCACCCACCACGGTGCATCGCATTCAATTGATATTCGTGCCACATCTTCCCAAACAATCGAAGGTGTGCCGCGAATCCCCGTAAAAGCATCATCCCAAGGCTGCGAAGTAGGCGAAATACGCGCACCTGTTGGCAAACCATCGCTATCGCGCTCCAACATCTCATCGGCGTGAAACTCAATTTCAGCGCTTCCGCCGCGATCTAAATCGCGAGCAAACCAAGGATGCAAACCAACCCACGCAGGAAGCGTGCAATTAGCTGGGTCGTATTCGACTATCCATCGAATTGCATCATCTAAGACTTCAATTGTCTGTTCCACCATCGCGCCGCCATAAGGTGCTGGCAAGTGCAATAACGAACGCCCCGGACCGATTTCTTGCCATGAAGCATCTAGGCCAAAACCATGGATTGCATGAGGGGGGTCAAAAGTTGTCGGTAATTGAAACTCTTTTCCACTGGCATTTTTAATCAATCCGTCGCGAATTCGACCGGCCCACGGCGCCATCGCAAACCAACCATAATTCATGACCCCGCCACGAAAAGGAATAGTAAATTGCATATCGCGCCATGTCAGCGATGCAATACGCGCGCCTTGATCTAAATCAATTGCGATCTGAAATTCGGCATCATCGATATATTGCATTTACCTCTCCAGCGCTTCTCGTAACTCATGTGCGCGTGGTGGCTCTGCCCCCGCGCGTGAACAAGTAATCGCGGCGGCAACCGCTGCTCGATGTAATACTTTCTCTAACTCTAAACCATGAATTGCGGCAACCCCTGATTTTACGATTGCTTCAACAATAATTGCACCAACGGTATCGCCTGCACCAACGGTATCGACGACTACAATTGCTTCTAACGCTGCTTCAACTTCTTCAAAACCATTTTCAGTAAAACCAAGCAAGCCTTTCGCGCCACGCGTCACTACAACGAGCGCGGTGCCACCTGCTATCCAACGTTTGGCAACTTCGGAGATGCTCTCATCTGGATATAACCAAGCTAAATCATCATCACTAACTTAATTACCGACGATATTTCGGCCCATTTTTCTACTGCTGCGCAATACTTTTCGCGATCCGAAAGCACTGAGGGGCGAACATTGGAATCAAAAACAATCGGCGCGAATTCACCCACATTTACAGCCCAATCAAAGAGCGCGCTCGCTCCCGGTTCGATTATGGTTGCCAGCGTTCCGATATGAAGTACCGATGGCCTAAATCTTTCAGGATCTGGTAACCATTGCGCATTGAAATCAAATGTTGCAGTTCCAACAAATAGGAACTCATACGAAGCCCCGCCGTTACTACTTAAAGTGACGGTGGCGGTACAGGTCGGTTTATCACTTCTTAGTGAGAGTTCTAGCCCCACGTTATCGCGCAACAACTCTTTCCGAGCTAATTGGCCATAGGCATCATTTGATATTGCCTCAATGAATTGCACACCGTGGCCAAGTCGCGCTAGCGCTTTAGCGGTATTAGCTGGACCACCACCGACGGTTGGGTTATTTCCAGCAAATATATCTATCAGAACCTCTCCACAAACCCAGATACTCATACGATTTCACCAATTTCCAGCGCTTCGCTCTGGGTTAATGAGGGCAAGGGTTCGACCATTAGCTAATTCTGCCCTACCGTATCCATATGCTAACTATCCCTGAAACCGATCTATCCGTACACCCTTTATGCCTTGGCGGAAATGTCTTTGGTTGGAGCGCTGATGAAGCGCAATCCCATGCGGTTTTGGACGCCTATCGCAGCCATGGCGGCAACTTCGTAGATACCGCCGATATGTATTCGCAATGGGGTGAGGGACATATCGGGGGCGAATCCGAAACAATTATTGGTAATTGGTTAGAGAAAAACAACAACCGGAGCGAAATGGTAATTGCCACAAAAGTTAGCAAACTCACCACCCGCGCAGGTCTATCAGCTAGCAACATTATTGCAGCGTGTGAAGATTCTCTTCGCCGATTGCGCAGTGAATACATTGATCTCTATTACTCACATGACGATGATTTAACTGTCCCAATTGAAGAAACACTGGGAGCATATTCAACCCTTATCGCGCAAGGCAAAGTGCTTAATATCGCCGCTTCAAATTTCACACCAGAGCGCTTACAACGCTCGCTAAATGTTTCAGAGAGCCATAACTTGCCCTCCTATGTGGCTACGCAAGACCACTACAACTTACTTCATCGCAAAGAGTTAGAAGGAGTTAGAAGTAAAGTCTTAGAACACCACGGCATGTCCGCGATTCCATACTTTGGTTTAGCTAGAGGTTTTTTAACCGGTAAATATCGCAAAGGCGTAACCGTTGAATCACTTCGTGCTGGCGGAGTAAAGGAATATCAAAACGATAAAGGTTGGGCAGTAATCGACGCCCTCGAAACGATTGCAAAAGAGCGCAATTCAACTATCTCTGCTGTTGCTTTGGGTTGGATCCGTGCAAATCCAATTGTTAGCGCACCAATTGCAAGTGCGCGCACCGTTGAACAGTTAGCAGAGATAATCGAGATTGTGCAATTAACCCTCGAAGAAGTGGCTTTACTAAACGCAGTGGGCTCCTAGACCATTTAGGGAGTAGCCTTAATCCATGGGAAAGCGCCAGGACTACCTCCTCGAACACAAGGAAGCGATCAAAGAGATTGCCTTCCGCAATAGAGCGCTGTCGATTTCTGTTTTTGGAAGTGTTGCCCGAGGTGAAGATGGACCTTCCAGCGACTATGACTTCCTCGTGACAACAGCCCCCGATGCTTCCCTTTTTGACTTAGGCCGAATGCTGATCGAACTCAATGAACTCATGGGCGAAGAGGTTGATTTAGTAGATATCGGTGGATTAAAGTCACGGGACTCCCATATTTTGGCGGATGCAGTCCTGCTGTGAACAAAAACGACTCAAGGCGAATTGAAGATATCTTGGAGTTTGCCAGCGCGTTACGAGCAGGTAGTTCCCCTCACTAGATTCTCTGCCTCGCCTGCTAGATGGGTCTGGTATCCTTGGCCTATGACCCGGTTGGAGCAGGTGAGAGCACAGGCTGCAGAGATACGCCAGATTGCCGCGCGCCATAAAGCCACGGCGATAGCTGTTTTTGGTTCGGTTGCTCGGGGCGAGGATGGCCCAGATAGTGATGTTGATTTCCTCGTGGATTTTGGCCCTGAAACGACCCTGGGTGATGTTTATCTGCTCCAGTGCGAACTTGAGGAGTTTTTGAAGGTTCACGTCGATGTCATCTCGCGTGGTGGGCTAAAACCCCGAGATATCCATATTCGTGAAGAAGCCCTCGCCCTATGAGCCGCGATGATGGCCTTCGAATCCAAGACATTCTCGACGCAGCAAAGAAAGTGGCGCTCCTAGTTTCAGAGGGGCGTAAGGCCTATGACGAGAGTCCTTCAATCGGACCGGCAATTGAACGTTTCTTAGAAATCATTGGTGAAGCATCAAACGTTTTGACAGATGAAACCCGAGCACAGTTTCCCATGGTGGACTGGGCACAAATACGCGGGCTTCGAATCATGCTCGCCCACCAATACCACCGCGTGGATATTGAGATTGTCTGGAAAACAGCAACAGTAAGCATTCCAGCGCTGACTACAGCCTTACAGGCAGGAACTACCCCTAACTAGCAGAGGCCGCTGGTAGCCGTAATTGGGATAAGCGCCTGGCACGTTAGAAAAGTGGGCCCCGCGGTGCGCTGCCCAGTGGTTGTGGGCCCTTACGGTTGGCCCCGTATCGCACTCACCTCATGCGCGTTTTCATCACAGGTAGAGCCAGTTTTATCGGTGCTCTTTCTGGTCCGCCATCGGTAGGTTTATTTAATACTTGCCCGAGGTGAAGATGGACCTTACAGCGACTATGACTTCCTCGTGACCACAGCCCCCGATGCTTCCCTCTTTGACTTAGGCCGAGCGCTGATCGAGCTCAATGAACTCATGGGCGAAGAAGTCGACTTAGTAGATATCGGTGGATTAAAGCCACGAGATTCCCATATTTTGACAGATGCAGTCCTGCTGTGAAGCAGCCACTGCTGTTTCTGATGAAGGTCGATCGAGTTTTCCTGAGGTTGACTGGAGCGGAGCTGTTGGGATGCGGACTTGGTTAGCGCATGCCTACCATCGGATAAATAGCGATCTGCTTTGGAAAGCTGCTTGCAGGTCAATTCCTGAAATGGTCAGCAAACTAAAATCATAGATTGTGCAACTAGGTGTCGAAGAAGTGGCTTTACTAAACACACTTACTGTGTAAGTAGGGCCATTCGATCTGCCATTGTGCCGGCAACGCTTAGCCACTTCTTAACTTGCGCATCTGTAAAAGGTGTTTCACCCGTCGTCATGATGTATAGGCCGGTAAAGAGCGCGCCATTGAATTGATAGAAACCTAATAACTGACGAGAATTAGCTCCGGTGCCAATTTGAACGTTGACCAATACGCGAGAACTTTCGCTCACTAAATTGTTAGGCGCGGGGGGTATATCAAAAAAGTTATACTCGATTTTCGTATCTGTTACATCTTTAAACCCTTTATTGATAACGCAATCTGCTTTTACTTTTATAAGCTCTTTCAAAGCGATATCCGCCGTTGCTGGCGATGAATATCGAACAATTTCAGTAGATAAGAAAATAAAGGGGCTCGCAACTTTTGTTGCAATTACTTGACGACGTTCGATGCGCTCCTTTTCCGATGCAAAAGTTACGCTACATAAATCAAGTGTAGGATCCGCTAGCGTTGTACCTTTTGGCATCGGCAGGAGGGTCCACTCTTGGCTAAAATCGTTCGGGTTAAAGCCAATTTTTGAGAGCGCTAACTGTTTTGAATCTGCCAGAGAAGGGTCTAGGGCGCTAGCAGTGCGATCTAACGCTTTGCTATTGGTAAATGTCCCTGAAACTCTGGCAAAACCGACGAAAATGAAGTTACTTCCTCTGATGCGAATAGATTTCCTATCAGCTCCTAATTCAAGAGTGGCGCCAAGGCGTGCCTTTCCACTTGCTGAAAGGGCGATTTGTACAAGCGTAGTTGAACCACTTGTCACGCTTGCGCTGCCATCTCCGACCAAAATACTTAAGTTTCCCTTCTGTGTTGTAACTACGGTGCATTTATTAATACATTTCAAAGCACCCGCTCCATAACTTGCAGGAGCTGCGGTCCATCTACCTGATTTAGCAAAAGTATTGGCTGCGACGAAAGTTGTCTTGAGCGATAAGTCACCAACGATTCCGTTTCCGATGCAATCAAAAACTTGAGCGCTCATTGCCAACCCTGTTCCTGTTGGAACGGTAAATCTTGGTGAACTTTTCTCGCTACTCGATTGGAGAATATAGCCATCGGTATCAACAAGATTCGTTTGGCATAAACCACTTCCAGCATCTTTAGCGCCACTCCATGCAACGATAGTTTGTTCGCCGCTAAAACCTGCAATTGTAAAATCATTAGTCACGACAGGCCGGCCGCGATCAATTTGAACATCAACTGGTTTTGACCAATCGCTGATATTTCCCCAAACATCGCTGGCGCGAATCGATAACGAGTAGCTGCCTTCAGGTAAATCTGTTACACGCAAAGTTTTCGGTCTGCTTAGCGGGTTTAGATACGTTGGAGATTGGTAGTCAATTGTTGAGAAAGTTAACGGTGTTATTACACCATCAATTCTTGCTTCAAAACTTCCAATTGCGCTCTCACCATCATCGTATGCGCCTTTAATGATTTCAATTCCGGGGTACTTCCATTGCGAGATATCAATTAACTCCGGCACAGGTGGCGCCTTGCTATCGGCCTTACGTTTGATTACCACTGATACCGAGTTGCCATCCTCGGCTACGAGCCCTCCGAAAGTGATATTGCCCGAAAAGGTAGTAAAAGACGCCCCTTTTGGCAGCGTCGCGGAGCCGGAAGTTTTGCCGTTGGCATAGATATAGGAATCTAAATTCAACAACCACATGTCAGTTGAGACGCCAGTATCGTATTCCGAAATAGTCGGATCGATTGGGTTTGGAGTAACAATGGCATCTGGAGCTGGTGGATCGGTTCGATAAATAACTAGCCCTGGTTTGTAGTTCACTCCTGATAATTCACGACGGTACTCCACCCAGTATGTACTCTTACCATCACGCAAGAAAATAGCGCGCGTACCATTTGCATAATCCGATGGAGCTAAAGTTATTGTTTCATTAACCCATGATTGTTTTACATCGGTAGAATCCAATAAACCCATGCGCCATTGGTGATAGGTGGAAAGCGGTGAGGTGGTATCGATATTTCCCAGCACATCAATAACTCCGCCATACTCAAGGCCCTTGCAATCACTTCCCCACGCGCCATCTCTAGCACCAGAGCCACACTTTAGAAAATTGGAATGCCCCAAACCAAAAGCATGGCCTAGTTCATGCGTAATCACGAAAGCCGAATCGCTATTATGCAACACCATTACACCATCGGTTGATTTCGAAGTTCCCGTCAACGCTCGCCCACTCCAGATGCATCCAGCAGAAGGTGCGTTAATAATTAAATAACGCTTACTAAAGTCAGAAATCCCTAACCGTTTATACGCCTCGGTCCGCACATTTTCAATAACTCTAATTGATTGCCCGCCGCCGCACTGCAAGCGAAGCGTCAAAGAGATCGGCTCTGCCAGAACTTTTCCTGCTACGAAAGTAATGGCACGATCTTTCGTATCTCCGTACAAGGTGGTCATTGCTTTCCAGCGCGCAGAAACATCTTTATCAACAATTTCAGCGATCGCAGCGTTTGTACCTACGGTTTGTTTAGCCCCTGCCCAAGTAATAGATACGACATCGATGTTTCGAATATCAGCGGCATAAACGGGAGTTAAACCAAGGGTTACAAAAGCGAAAAGTAGCGCGCTAAAAGCAGTGGCTGAACGCTCTATTTTCACTTGCTTATCTTAAAGGTTCCACGAAGTATTGTCATGGCGATCGATTACCTAGAGCTCATAACCGGCTAGCTCTGGCGAAGTAAACCAAATAGCCGCCCATCTTTGAATTCACAACAATTTTTGCACCGAGTGCTTTTTCTAACTTCACTTGCATACCTTGAATGCTATTTCATATCTGACTTGCACACCCTGTGAATACTCTGGCTTGTTTATCTTGTTCACTCTAAAAACACTCATCTCTCGATTCAATTCCCATATGGTGTTTTTGGATGCCGCAGGCGTAAAAACTGCCATCTTAATTGGCAAGCGAGTGCCCTCTTATAGATCTGGATTATATGGGTCTAGTCGCTTCATTTGGGTCTTTGCCATGTTTTTTTCAGCCGTTGTTGCCGATGGGAAGCCAGAAATTACTTGCCACGCTTGGAAAGAATCTGGGAAGTGACCTACAGCTTCACGAATGATTCTTAAGCCTTTTGCTTCTTGGTTGTTACTTTGCATGATTTTTGCGCCTTGGATGATTCTTGCTTCATCTAAGGGTCGTCTCAACGCCGCATTCATAACAAGAGTTGAGTTTGCAAATTGTATTGCTCTGTAATACTCAGCATAAGCTAAATATGGCGGAGAGCCTATAAATAATCCAAGCGCTGCTCCAATTGGAATTGCTAACTTTGTGGCTAACGAGATTTTTGGTTTCTTATTTCGCATTCGATTTGAGACTCTACCTTTTTCTACCGGATTAGTTTCTTGAACTAATACCCTTTCACGGGTATTAAGTTCATATCCAATAATTACACCCGAAAATACCCAACCCCAAATTGCTAATCCGATTTGATTAATACTAACTACTGACTGGGCTTGATAAGATACCCACGCACCAACTGTAGCAACAAAATAGATATCGATTTTTTTAGATCGCCCAACAACTCGTATTATGGAAATTATTACATAAACCAAAATTGCTAAATAAAAAAGAATGAGTGGAAAACCTCCAGAAGAAGAAATGTCGAACCATATATTGTGTGCTGTGTCTGCAGTAATAGAAGGATTGGACACAGAGACCTCAGGAGTTCGCATTCTCCTATACCAGTCTCCAAATTTATCATGTCCAACTCCAAAAAATGGGTGCGTCGTTGTCATATTCCATGCTGCTCGCCAATACCAAGCACGGTCGATAAGTGATGATTTAAAAATTAAGCTGGCGAGAGGTCCTTGATTAAAAAGAGCCAAAACGGTAAAGAAAAATCCAAAAGCACCGCATGCACTCAAAATTAGAGTCAATTTTTTAAAGCCTTTTAAAAACAGAAGCAGCAGAATTACGGTTCCTGCCCCAGCAATGAAATTAAGGATTCCCTGCCTAGCGCTAGTCTCTTTAATCACCAGCAGAGCAAAGCAAATATATAATACAAGCCCAAGTCGCCAATAAACTTTTAAAGCTGCGGTAAATATTAAGCTCAATGCGATGGTTGCTGAAATACCAAGTAAGGCAGATTGGAAATTAGGATTTCCCAAGAGACCCAGCACTTTGCTTTGATAAACATATACCCAAGGAATTGGGTCTTTATCCAAAAACTGGATTCCTCCGTATATGGCGGAAAAAATTCCAATTGAAAGGGAAACAAGAGAAAAAACTTTTATAAAACTTTTATTGCTCGCATAAATAGATGTTACTAAAAGAAATAAAAGCGCAGCATATGTAATGAACCCGGTATTTCGACCAGAAGTTCCATAGAGTTGCTGGCTTATGTTGGCTCCTGAGAAGAAAAGCACCGCGAACAAGTCAATCAAAAACAAGCCACTTAAAAACAAAACGGGTCTGTATTGAGAAGAAATTACATCTCTCAAATTCACAAATAACACAGCAATTCCCATAAAAGCAAAAAGGGCTAAGGCCGCCAACTTGGGCACATTTATTGGATCAATCGTGCTAAACGGTGTCACAATTAAAGTTACGGTTACTAGAGAAACAGAGATTAACCAGCCTAATAATTTAGTGGTTGCTTGATTTCGCACATGGAAAGTCTATTGATTCGAGTTAGCAAAAAGACCAAAACCCGGCCCCCTCGTAATGAGGGAACCAGGTCTTGGTGTAGATCGTTAGATCTAGAGAGTCTAGATCTGAGTGATCCTTAAGAAGTTACTTGTGAATTCTTGCAACATTCTTTTGGATCTTGATTATCAAGCTAGTCAACGCTGTGATCTGGGCCTTAAGGCTTGCGAACAAGGTTGCAACCTGTGCTGACAAAGCAGCAACAGCATCTACTGCAGCATTTGCAGCCTCTGTTGCTTCTTCTGCAGCGGCAGTAGCGGCATCAGCAGCTTCTGCTGCAGCATTAGCTGCATCAGTTGCGGCATTACCAGCTTCGATTGCATCAAGAGCAGCAGCTTCTGCGCGTTCTGCA
>JBCKHR010000001.1:0-99464 GCA_038905755.1 Candidatus Planktophila sp. | reverse complement strand
GAAAAGTTTGAAAACTAAATTTAAGAAGCAGTACTAAAAGATTTACTTAAGAGGATAAAAGGAGAACGACATGGCGGGACAGAAGATCCGCATTCGGCTCAAGGCCTATGACCATGAGGTGATTGACGCTTCGGCAAAGAAAATTGTCGAAACTGTTGAACGCACTGGTGCAACGGTCGTGGGTCCAGTGCCGCTACCAACAGAGAAGAACACTTACTGTGTGATTCGCTCTCCTCACAAATATAAGGACAGCCGCGAACACTTCGAGATGCGCACACATAAGCGCCTCATTGACATCATCGATCCAACTCCTAAGACAGTGGATTCATTGATGCGTCTCGATTTGCCTGCTGGCGTCGACATCGAGATCAAGCTCTAAGGAAAGGACGAGAAAAATGACATATACAACGCAAGGCGCTGGCTCGTCCATCAAGGGAGTCTTGGGCAAGAAGCTCGGCATGACTCAAGTTTTTGATGCCAATAACAGAATGATTCCGGTAACGGTTATTGAAGCCGGTCCATGTGTCGTTACGCAGATTCGCACACTTGAGAAAGATGGTTACTCAGCAGTGCAGATCGCTTTCGGTGCAATCGACCCAAAGAAAGTTACTAAGCCACTAGTTGGTCACTTTGCAAAAGCTGGCGTGACTCCACGTCGCTCCATTGCAGAACTTCGTACGCTCGACACCACTTCTTACAGCGTAGGTCAAGAACTTGGCGCGACTGTTTTTGCTGCCGGCGATCTCGTCGATGCAACAGGAACTAGCACTGGTAAAGGAACTGCTGGTGTTATGAAGCGCCACGGTTTCAGTGGCAAGAGTGCATCTCACGGTGTTGACCGTAAGCACCGTATGCCCGGTTCGATTGGCGCATCTTCTACCCCAGGTCGCGTCTTCAAAGGAATGCGCATGGCAGGTGTTATGGGTGGAGAACGCGTTACAACTCAGAACCTGGTAGTACATGGCGTTGACGCAGAACGTAACTTATTACTTATTAAGGGATCAGTTCCTGGTCCAGATGGTCAATTAGTTTTCATCCGTTCAGCTGCAAAGCACGCAATTTTTGAAACCGCAGTGAAGGCAGGTGCAAAATAATGGCTCTGACTCTCGAAGTTAAGAACGCAGCTGGAGAGAGCGTTGGCTCAGTAGATTTGCCAGCAGATATTTTCGATGCGCAAACTAACGTTCCTTTAATTCACCAAGTTGTTACAGCACAACTTGGCGCTGCTCGCCAAGGTACACATAAGTCAAAGAACCGTGGCGAAGCAAGTGGTGGCGGAAGGAAGCCTTTTAAGCAGAAGGGAACTGGTCGTGCCCGTCAGGGTTCATCACGTTCACCTAACCAAAAGGGTGGAGGTACAGCACACGCAATACGCCCACGCAAATATTCCCAGCGCACACCGAAGAAAATGATTGCTGCAGCTCTGCGCGGAGTTCTCTCCGACCGCCAACGTAATGATCGTATTCACGTGCTTGATTCAGTATCAGCTGCGCCATCGACCATGGCAGCAATCGCTGCAGTACGTCAATTCAGCGAACGAAAGAACTTGCTCGTCGTTGTTTCACGGACTGAAGACATCGCATGGCGTTCACTTCGCAATGCTGATGACCTACATCTTCTTGTTCCAGATCAGTTGAATGCTTACGACATCTTAAAGAGCGATGACGTTGTTTTCTCTGAAAGCGCGATCAAGGATTTCTTAGCTGGACGCGCAAAGGGCAAAGGCGTAAGCGCAATTGCTCGCGAGAGTGAGGTTTGGGCATGAAAGATTACCGCGATGTATTAGTAGCGCCAGTTGTCTCTGAAAAGAGCTACGGATTGCTAGATGAAAACAAATACACATTCATCGTTGCACCAGATGCTAATAAAACCGAAATCAAAATCGCGGTTGAAAAAGTATTTGGCGTAAAGGTGCTCAGCGTTAACACCATGAACCGTCAAGGAAAGAATAAAAAGACTCGTTTTGGTAATGGAAAGCGTAAAGACAGTAAGCGCGCAATTGTGCAGGTAGCAGTTGGCGATCGTATCGACATCTTCGGAGGCCCAGTTTCCTAACGGGGAGATGGGGCTACGAGAAAAGGATCATCATGGCACTCCGTAAATTAAAGCCAACGACCCCCGGTCAACGCGGCGCAAGCGTTCCAGATTTTGCCGAACTCACACGTTCGACACCTGAGAAATCACTTGTTCGTCCAATTCACTCAAAAGGTGGACGTAACAACGCAGGTCGCATCACTGTTCGCCACCAAGGTGGTGGCCACAAGCGCGCATACCGCTTAATCGATTTCATTCGCAATGATAAAGATGGCGTACCAGCAAAGGTCGCGCACATTGAATACGACCCAAACCGCACAGCACGTATTGCGCTTTTGCATTACGCAGATGGCGAGAAGCGTTACATCATTGCGCCAAATAAATTAGAGCAAGGTGCCAGCGTTGAAAATGGCCCAAAAGCCGATATCAAACCGGGAAACAACTTGCCTCTTCGTAACATTCCAGTAGGTACCGTCGTTCATGCAATTGAACTTCGCCCCGGTGGCGGAGCAAAAATTGCTCGCTCTGCTGGCGCTTCAGTTCAGCTTGTTGCAAAAGAAGGAGCTCACGCACAATTGCGTATGCCATCTGGTGAAATCCGAAATGTAGATGTGCGCTGTCGTGCAACTGTTGGTGAAGTTGGAAACGCAGAACAATCCAACATCAACTTCGGAAAAGCAGGACGCATGCGCTGGAAGGGCAAGCGCCCTTCTGTTCGCGGTGTTGTTATGAACCCAGTAGATCACCCACATGGTGGTGGTGAAGGTAAGACTTCTGGTGGACGTCACCCAGTGACTCCATGGGGTCAACCTGAAGGCCGCACACGTAAGAAGAAAGCATCAGATTCAATGATTGTTCGTCGTCGCAAGTCGAATAAGAAGCGGTAGGAGGCAGATATGCCACGTAGTCTCAAGAAGGGTCCATTCGTTGATGGGCATCTACTAAAGAAGGTAGATGTACAGAACGAAAAAAGCACAAAGAACGTGATTAAGACCTGGTCGCGTCGCTCGATGATTATTCCTTCAATGATTGGTCACACTATCGCAGTACATGATGGCCGTAAGCACATTCCGGTTTTCATTACTGATGCGATGGTCGGTCACAAACTCGGCGAGTTTTCACCAACCCGCACTTTCCGTGGACACGTAAAGGGCGACGATCGAAAGGCTAACCGTGCCTGATACAGAGCAAGCACCACTGGTGGCTCGTGCAATCTTGCGCGACATTCGCCACACACCACAGAAAGCTCGACGCGTTGTCGATTTAATTCGTGGTCAACGTGTCGATCAAGCGCTTTCAATTTTGAAGTTCGCACCACAATCTGCAGGTGCAGATGTGTACACACTTCTTAACTCGGCAGTTGCTAATGCCAAAGCGGTTAACCCAACAATTCGTGATGCTTCAGAGCTCTGGGTTGTTGAAGCTCTAGTTGATGAGGGACGCACAATGAAGCGTTTCCGTCCACGTGCTCAAGGCCGCGGTTTTCGCATCTTGAAGCGGAGCAGCCATATCAGCGTTGCAGTTTCAGATACAAAAGGTTTTAATACCAAGGTATCTACTAAGAAGGGAGCGACCAAGTAATGGGTCAAAAAGTAAACCCACACGGCTTCCGTCTCGGCATCACAACTGAATTTAAGTCACGCTGGTATGCCGAGAAGTTATACAAGGAATATGTGAAGGAAGACGTTGAGATCCGTCGCATGATGTCGAAAGGTATGGAACGCGCAGGAGTCTCTCGAATTGAAATCGAGCGCACTCGCGATCGCGTCCGTATTGATCTTTATACTGCACGCCCAGGAATTGTTATTGGTCGGCGCGGACAGGAAGCCGACATCCTTCGCCAAAAACTTGAGAAGCTAACTGGCAAGCAAGTTCAGTTAAATATTCTTGAAGTTAAGAATCCAGAAATTGATGCGCAACTTGTTGCTCAAGCAGTTGCGGAACAGTTAGCGGCTCGTGTTTCTTTCCGTCGCGCGATGCGTAAATCGATGCAGACAGCCCTTAAAGCTGGAGCAAAAGGTATTCGTGTTCAGTGCGGTGGTCGTCTTGGCGGTGCAGAAATGTCACGCTCTGAGTTCTACCGCGAAGGTCGCGTTCCATTGCACACGCTTCGTGCCGATATTGATTACGGTTTCTGTGAAGCCCACACAACTTTCGGTCGCTTAGGTGTGAAGGTTTGGATCTACAAGGGTGAAATTATTGGATCCCGCGCAGAACGCGCAGCTTCAGCTCTCGCTATAGCACGCGCACCAAAACCTGATCGCAAGGGGCCGCGTGCACCTCGTGCACCACGCGGTGAAGTAACGGTTTCGAATGTTGCTGACTCAGCACCACCTGCCATTGAAGGGAGCACGGAGTAAATGTTAATTCCACGTCGCGTTAAGCACCGTAAACAACATCACCCATCACGTAGCGGAGCTACAAAAGGCGGCGCAACTGTTGCATTTGGTGACTTCGGGATTCAAGCTCTAGAACCTGCATATGTAACTAACCGCCAAATTGAAGCCGCTCGTATTGCTATGACTCGTTATATCAAACGTGGCGGAAAAGTTTGGATCAATATTTATCCAGACCGTCCAATCACTAAGAAGCCTGCTGAAACTCGTATGGGTTCAGGTAAAGGTTCGCCTGAGTGGTGGATTGCAAACGTTAAGCCAGGTCGCGTTATGTTCGAAATCTCTGGAGTTACTGAAGCAATTGCACATGAAGCGCTCCGTCTTGCGATTCATAAGCTTCCAATGAAGTGTCGTGTTGTTCGTCGTGAGGAGGCATAAGTGGCTACTACAAGCATTGAAGAGCTACGCCAATTAACTGGTGAAGAGTTAACAGGTAAGGTGCGCGAAATGAAGGAAGAGTTATTCAATCTTCGTTTCCAAGCAGCTACTGGTCAACTCGAAAGTCACGGTCGTCTAAACGCCGTACGTAAAGATATTGCTCGCGTATACACAATTATGCGCGAACGTGAATTAGGAATCGGGGGAGCAGCGTAATGGTTACTGAAGATCGTGGCTTACGCAAAGTTCGTGAAGGAATTGTGATTAGCGACAAGATGGATAAGACCATCACTGTTCAGGTGTCAGATCGCGTGAAGCACAGTTTCTACTCAAAAGTTATCTCTCGTTCGCATAAGTTTAAAGCACACGACGAAGCTAATACCGCTGGCATAGGCGATCGCGTAATAATTATGGAAACTCGACCACTCTCAGCAACAAAGCACTGGCGTTTAGTCGAAATCATCGAGAAAGCTAAGTAAGGGACGGGTATAAGAAATGATTCAACAAGAATCGCGCCTACGCGTGGCCGATAACACTGGAGCAAAAGAACTGCTCTGTATTCGTGTGCTCGGTGGCTCGGGCCGTCGCTATGCCGGTATCGGAGACATCATCGTCTGTTCTGTCAAGGATGCAATTCCGGGCGGACAAGTTAAGAAAGGTGAAGTCGTTAAGGCTGTCATCGTTCGCACAGTTAAAGAACGTCGTCGTCCAGATGGTTCCTACATCAAGTTTGACGAAAATGCAGCAGTGATTTTAAAAGATGATGGCGAACCACGCGGAACCCGTATTTTCGGACCAGTTGCACGCGAACTCCGCGATAAGAAATATATGAAGATCATTTCACTCGCTCCGGAGGTGCTATAACCATGGCGAAGATTAAAAAAGATGACACAGTACTTGTTATCGCCGGCAAAGATCGCGGCGTAACTGGCAAGGTTCTTGATGTTCTTGCCAACCGTATTCTCATTGAAGGTGTAAATCGCCAAACGCGTCACACTCGCGTGAGCACTGGTGATCGTGGCGTAAAAGTTGGCGGAATCATCACAGTCGAAGGTTCAGTTCACATTTCAAATGTCATGGTCGTAGATAGCGATGGTAAGGCAACTCGTCTTGGTTCTCGCAAAAGCGACGAAGGCAAAAATGTACGCATCTCGCGTCGCACCGGAAAGGACATCTAATAATGTCAACTGCAACCGACGTTAGATTAAAAACTAGGTACAAGAGCGCAATTGCTCCGGCACTTCAAAGTGAATTTGGTTTCAAGAACGTAATGCAGATTCCAACTTTGACCAAGATTGTGGTCAATATGGGTGTTGGCGAAGCGGCACGCGATTCCAAGTTAATCGAAGGCGCAATCCGCGACTTAACAACTATCACTGGCCAAAAACCACAAGTAACTAAGTCACGTAAATCAATTGCGCAATTCAAACTTCGCGAAGGACAACCAATTGGCGCTCATGTGACTTTGCGTGGCGACCGTATGTGGGAATTCGCAGATCGCTTGATCTCAATTTCATTGCCACGTATCCGCGACTTCCGCGGACTTTCACCGAAGCAGTTTGATGGAAAAGGTAACTACACCTTCGGTCTAATCGAGCAGGTTGTATTTCCAGAAATCGAGCAAGACAAAGTGGATCGTCCGCGCGGCATGGATATCACCATTGTTACTACAGCATCAAATGATGCAGAAGGTCGAGCACTTCTTAAAGCTCTCGGCTTTCCATTCAAGGAGGCATAAGAGATGGCAAAAACATCGCTAAAGGTAAAAGCTGCTCGCAAACCAAAGTTTAAGGTTCGCGGATATACCCGGTGCCAGCGCTGTGGTCGCCCACATGCTGTCTATCAAAAATTTGGTATTTGCCGCATCTGCTTCCGTGAAATGGCGCACCGCGGTGAACTTCCTGGCATTACAAAAGCTTCTTGGTAATTCCCAACTAACAACTACGAAGTAGGTCTTCACAGCGTGTGAAGAAACCAGTTCGAGAAAGGCCACAGGCCACGTATGACAATGACAGATCCGATCGCAGACATGTTGACACGTCTGCGCAACGCGAACTCTGCCTACCATGACTCGGTTTCAATGCCGTCTTCATCGGTCAAGGTTCGTATCGCCACAATTCTCCAAGTGGAGGGTTTTATTGGCGGTTTCCGCGTTGAAGATAATGAAAATGGAGTAGGCAAGACTTTAATTCTTGATCTTAAGTTTGGCGCAAACCGCGAACGTTCAATCGCTGGTCTTCGTCGCGTTAGCAAGCCAGGGCTTCGCGTTTACGCAAAGTCAACATCTCTTCCAAACGTACTTGGTGGACTTGGCGTTGCAATAATTTCAACTTCATCTGGCTTGCTCACTGATAAGCAAGCCAACAAACAAGGTGTAGGCGGAGAAGTCCTCGCCTACGTATGGTAATCGAATAATGTCACGTATCGGTCGTATGCCAATTACCGTTCCTAGCGGAGTTGAAGTAACAATTGCTGGACAACACGTTGTAGTTAATGGTCCTAAAGGGTTGCTTACTCTTAACGTTGCAGAGCCAATCCAAGTTTCTGCCAGCAATGGCGTTATCACGCTCGCTCGCCCAAATGAAGAGCGCCTAACTCGTTCACTTCATGGCCTATCTCGCACCCTTGTTGCAAACATGGTTGAAGGCGTAACTAATGGTTACACCCTCACAATCGAAATCGTCGGTGTTGGCTATCGTGTTGCAGAAAAGGGCAAAGACCTTGAATTCCAACTCGGTTACAGCCACAACATCAGCGTTTTATCCCCTGCAGGAATAACTTTCAAAGTTGAAACGCCAACCAAGCTCCATATCTTTGGAATTGATAAGCAGCTAGTTGGCGAAACTGCTGCAAAAATTAAGAAGTTACGTAAGGCCGATCCTTACAAGGGCAAGGGCTTACGTTTGTCAGGCGAAGTAGTTCGCCGCAAGCAAGGAAAGACAGGTAAGAAGTAATGGCCATTGGAGTAAAAGTCCGTAAAGGTTCGGCAACAAATGCCCGCGCCCGTCGTCATTTTCGCGTCCGCAAGAAGGTCTCAGGAACTTCTACCAGACCACGCCTGGTTGTTTCTCGCTCAAGTCGCCACTTATTCGTGCAAGTTATTGATGACACCCAAGGCAAGACTTTGGCATATGCATCAACGATGGAAGCAGATCTTCGTGCGAGCAAAGGCGACAAAACGGCGAAATCTCGCGAAGTTGGTGCGCTAATTGCAGCACGCGCTAAAGCTGTTGGAGTTTCCAGCGTTGTCTTTGACCGCGCAGGAAATAAGTACCACGGTCGCATTGCAGCAGTTGCGATGAGTGCACGAGAGAATGGATTGGAGTTCTAATGGCTGTTAATCCAAATTCAAACGAAGGTGCTCCTGCAAAGAGCGGTGGACGTCGTGAACGTCGCGATGATCGCCAACAAGATAAGAGCCCATTCATGGAGCGCGTTGTTTTCATTAACCGTGTTTCTAAAGTTGTTAAGGGCGGACGTCGTTTCTCATTTACCGCGCTAGTCGTTGTCGGAGATGGCAACGGATCTGTCGGTGTTGGTTACGGCAAGAGCAAAGAAGTTCCTCAAGCAATTGCTAAAGCAGTGGAAGAAGCGAAGAAGTCATTCTTTAAAGTTCCGCGTATCCAAGGAACGATTCCTCACGCAGTTCAAGGCGAAGCAGCTGCCGGGGTAGTTCTTCTTCGCCCAGCTAGCCCAGGTACCGGAGTTATCGCCGGTGGCCCAGTCCGTGCAGTTCTTGAGTGCGCAGGCATCAGCGATGTATTGACCAAGTCCCTCGGTTCAAACAATGCAATCAACATGGTTCGCGCCACTGTTGCAGCGTTGAAACAACTTGAGAGTCCAGCAGCAATTGCTGCTCGCCGTGGTCGCCCACTTGAAGATGTTGCACCAGCAGCAATCATCCGCGCTTCAGCGATTACGGTAGGTGCCTAAATGCCACGCTTGAAAGTAACTCAACTCCGCTCAAAAGTTGGCCAAAAGCCAGAACTTCGCGACACCCTTCGTTCGCTTGGACTCAAGCGCATCAATGATGTTGTTGTTAAAGAAGACCGTCCAGAAATTCGTGGCATGGTGTTCGCCGTCCGCCACTTAATCAAGGTTGAGGAGGTCGAATAAAGATGACTTTATTAAAACTTCATCATCTTCGTCCAGCACCAGGTGCTAAAAAAGATAAGACTCGTAAAGGCCGCGGCGAAGCATCTAAAGGTAAAACTGCCGGTCGCGGTGGAAAAGGAACTCGTGCCCGTAACCAAGTTCGTGCAGGTTTCGAAGGTGGTCAGCTACCTCTCGTAATGCGCTTGCCTAAGTTGCGCGGCTTTAAGAACCCAGCGCGCGTTGAGTACCAGTGCGTCAATGTTTCGACAATTAACGCGCTCTTCCCAAAGGGTGGCGATGTAAGCGTGGCAGACTTGATCGAAAAAGGAGCAGTTCGTCACGAGTTGCCAGTTAAGGTTCTCGGGAATGGTGACATTGCCGTGAAGGTAAATGTCACCGCACATGGTTTCTCAGCTTCAGCAGTCGACAAGATTGTTGCAGCTGGCGGAACTACCAAAGTTCTTTAAACATTTTTCGTTGATTCGTTAGAGGGAGGAAGATCAATGCTTTCAGCATTCGCAATGGCCTTTAGGACACCTGATTTGCGTAGGAAAATCTTCTTCACTCTCTCAATCATGGCTCTGTTCCGCTTCGGCTCCGTTGTACCGACACCTGGCGTTTCTTATGAAAATGTTCAAAAGTGTCTAACAACGGTTCAATCGGGTGGGCTCTTCGGTTTAATTAACTTATTTAGCGGCGGCGCGTTACTTCAACTCTCAGTATTTGCACTTGGCATCATGCCTTACATCACCAGTTCGATCATTGTTCAGTTGTTGACCGTCGTTATTCCTCGCTTTGAAGCTCTGAAGCAAGAAGGACAATCCGGAACTGCAAAGCTCACCCAATACACTCGTTATTTGACGATTGGGTTAGCGATTTTGCAATCAACTGGCTTGATCGCAGTTGCTCGCACACCGGGTCGTTTGATTGCAGGTTGTGAACTTGCGATTATTCCAGATACTTCTTGGCAACGTATCGTTACCATGATTTTCGTAATGACCGCAGCAACTTCTGTCATCATGTGGCTTGGTGAATTAATCACTGACCGTGGCATTGGTAACGGCATGTCAATCTTGATTTTTACTTCAATCGCCTCAGGTTTTCCTAGCAACTTGTGGTCAATTAAATTACAAAAGGGTCTATTCGCTTTCATTTTCGTTCTTGCGGTTGGAGTTCTTGTTGTTGCCCTCGTTGTTTTCGTGGAGCAAGCACAGCGCCGAATCCCTGTTCAATATGCCACGCGCATGGTGGGGCGTCAATCATATGGCGGAACTAATACATACATCCCAATCAAAGTAAATCAAGCTGGCGTTATCCCAGTAATTTTTGCTTCATCTCTGCTCTACATTCCTTCGCTTATTGTGAACTTCACAGGTAGCCAATCAGCATGGGCGGTTTGGATTAGCCGTAACTTTATTGAGGGTGACAATCTGATTTATGTCATTACTTACGCACTTCTCATTATTTTCTTCACCTACTTCTATGTTGCAATTACTTTCAACCCAGATGAAGTTGCTGAAAATATGAAGAAGTACGGTGGTTTCGTCCCAGGAATTCGTGCAGGACGACCAACGTCAGAATATTTACAATATGTTCTCTCTCGAATCACAGCTCCAGGATCGATGTATTTAGCTCTGGTAGCAGTAATCCCAATCGGGGCGCTTGTGCTCTTCGGTGCAAATCAGAACTTCCCATTCGGTGGAACTGCGATTTTGATTATTGTTGGTGTTGGTCTCGACACCGCCAAACAAATTGAATCACAATTGCAACAACGTTCCTACGAGGGATTTTTGAAATAATGCGCCTTGTCCTGGCTGGTCCACCAGGTGCTGGAAAAGGAACACAAGCTCAATTCCTCTCGGCACAGTTTTCGATTCCACATATTTCAACTGGCGATATTTTCCGTGCAAATTTGAAAGCCAGCACACCGCTTGGTTTAGAAGCGAAAGCTTTTATTGATCGTGGTGAATTGGTTCCTGATTCAGTAACTAATGAAATGGTGCGTGAGCGTTTAACACAGAGCGATGTGGCCAGCGGCTTTCTCCTTGACGGTTTTCCCCGTAATGTTGCGCAAGCCGAAGTACTTCGTGCGATTTTGGCTTCGATGCAAACGTCACTTGATGCCGTGCTCGAACTTTCAATTGCAGATGAAGAGATAATCGCCAGACTGAGCATCCGTAAAACATTAGACCCGACGACGGGTGAGTATTATCAGCGCGAAGATGATAGAGCAGAAGTTATTGCTCGCCGCTTAGAAGTTTATGAAGAGCAAACTGCACCAATCGTTGCTTTTTACCGCGGTGAAGGTTTACTCATAACTATTAGCGCAATGGGTTCGGTAGAAGAAATCACCGAGCGCGCCATTTCAGCGCTTAACCGCGTTAAGTAGGCTTGCTTATGGCAATTCAAATAAAGACTCTGGCACAGTTAAAGATTATGCGTCGTGCCGGTTTGCTAGTTGGGCAGACCCTTGAGCTCTTGCGTGAATCAATTAAGTCCGGGATGACAACCGACGCGTTGGACGCGATTGCTGCGGCAAATATAAAACGTGGTGGTGGCACTTCAAACTTCAAGGGTTATCACGGCTTTCCAGCAACGATTTGCGTATCTATTAACGATGAAATTGTTCATGGAATTCCGGGACCACGAACCATTAATGACGGTGATATTGTTTCAATTGATTGTGGTGCCATCATTGAAGGCTGGCATGGAGATGCAGCTATTTCAGTAGGTGTCGGCAGCGTTAACGCCGCCGATCAAAAGTTAATGGAAGTTTGCCAAGAATCAATCTGGATTGGAATTGCCGCAGGATGTAATGGCGCAAAACTTACTGATATTGGTTTTGCAATTGAGAAATATGTAAACTCTCAAGGTCGGTATGGAATCTTGCGCGAGTATGGCGGCCACGGCATTGGAACGGAAATGCATCAAGAACCGCATGTTTTAAATTTTGGGAAAGCTGGCAACGGCCCAGAAATCATTCCCGGTCTAGTTTTAGCGATTGAACCGATGATTACGCGTGGATCGGCCAAGACAAAAGTTCTCAAAGATGGCTGGACCGTGGTTTCAATCGATCGATCACGCGGTGCCCATTTTGAACATTCCTATGCGATTGCACCGGATGGCAAACCTTTCGTTCTAACTGCCCTCGATGGCGGGAAGGCCAAGTTGGGGTCGATGGGTATTGAGATTTCCACGTTGATTTAGCGCTTTTCACGCCCATAAATGAGAAGAATATAGCTCCCGCAACCTCGATTTCCCTATTTCGAGCCTGCGCCTTAGACTACGACTTCGCTTGATTCACGTACGGAATAGAAATGTGGTTATCGCTTGGCTAAATCAGATGGTGCAATCGAAATGGAAGGCACTGTATCTGAAGCGTTACCTAATGCAATGTTTCGTGTGGAATTAACAAACGGGCACAAAGTACTCGCGCACATAAGCGGAAAGATGCGAAAGAACTACATTCGCATTTTGCCTGCAGATCGTGTGATTGTGGAAATGAGCCCATATGACCTCACAAAAGGTCGAATTATTTATCGTTATAAGTAACGAAGGAGCAACGACATGAAGGTTAATCCAAGTGTGAAGAAGATTTGCGATAAGTGCAAAGTTATTCGCCGCAAGGGTCGCGTCATGGTCATTTGCGAAAACCTTCGTCACAAACAACGTCAAGGATAAATAAGCAATACCAAAAACGCGTGGCGCGACTTCTTTAATAAAAGAAGACCTCTGGACAGGTAGGCCAGAGAAGAGCGCTGCGGAGGACCTCCTGATACAGATCGGTTGAATAGATGGCACGTCTCGTTGGTGTCGATCTTCCGCGCGAAAAGCGTCTTGAAGTCGCACTCACTTATATCTTCGGAATGGGTTTAACTCGTTCCCAAAAAACTCTCGCAGCAACTGGAATTTCTCCAGATATTCGCGTTAAAGATTTGCAAGAGCCAGATCTTGCAAAACTTCGCGAATATATTGAAGCGAACTACAAAATCGAAGGCGATCTCCGCCGTGCAATTTCCGGCGACATTCGTCGTAAAGTTGAAATTCAGTGTTACCAAGGAATTCGTCACCGTAAAGGGTTACCTGTTCGCGGTCAGCGCACACACACTAACGCGCGCACGCGTAAGGGACCACGTAAAGCAATTGCTGGCAAGAAGAAGGTGACTAAGTAATGGCCGCTCCTAAAGGAAAAAGCGCACCTGCAAAGGGCAAAGTTAAACTTCGTAAGAAAGAGAAGAAGAACATTGCTGTCGGACAAGCTCACATTAAGAGCACATTCAATAACACCATCATCTCTATCACTGACCAAACCGGCGCGGTTATTTCTTGGTCATCATCTGGCCAAGTTGGTTTCAAAGGTTCACGCAAGTCAACGCCATTCGCAGCACAACTAGCCGCAGAAGCTGCAGCTCGTCGCGCGCAAGAGCATGGCTTAAAAAAGGTAGATGTTTTCGTAAAGGGACCAGGGTCCGGACGCGAAACTGCAATTCGTTCTTTGCAAGCAGCTGGTTTGGAAGTTGGTGCCATCACTGATGTAACGCCTGCTCCACACAATGGCTGTCGCCCACCGAAACTACGTCGAGTTTAAGGAAGGAAGGCAATAAATGGCGCGTTATACCGGAGCAGACTGCAAGCGTTGTCGTCGCGAAAAAGTAAAGCTCTTCCTTAAGGGAAGCAAATGCGATGGACCAAAGTGTCCAATTGAATCTCGTCCATATCCACCAGGACAACATGGCCGTGGCCGTGCAAAAGAGTCCGAGTACTTATTGCAGATGCGTGAAAAGCAGAAGTGTGCACGTATTTACGGTGTACTCGAGAAGCAATTCCGTGGTTACTACGAAGAAGCTAACCGCAAGCAAGGCAAGACCGGTGAAAACCTGCTAGTGATTCTAGAGACTCGCCTCGATAACGTTGTTTATCGTGCAGGTTTTGCAAAGAGTCGCGACATGGCACGCCAACTTGTTCGCCATGGTCACTTCTTGGTAAATGGCAAGAAGGTCAATATTCCTTCATTCCGGGTAAGCGGGATGGACATTGTTGATGTTCTTCCAAAGTCATTGGATCTCACGCCATTTATCGTGGCTAGCGCAGAACTTGGAGAGAAATCAGTACCAGCTTGGATGGAAGTTGTTGGTTCGCAGATGCGCATCATCATTCACGGAGTTCCAGCACGTGCTGTTATCGATACCCAAGTTCAAGAGCAGCTCATTGTTGAACTTTATTCCAAGTAATTTACTTACCGTCTAGCAATAGACATGCACCCCAGCAGTATCCGTAGTAAAAAGAAGGAAATCAAATAGTGGATTTCCGCGAAATGGAGCAACAGTGCTAATTGCGCAACGTCCCACCCTCAGTGAAGAAGTAGTATCCGCGAACCGTTCACGTTTCATTATTGAACCGTTAGAACCAGGTTTTGGTTACACCCTAGGCAACAGCATGCGTCGTACCCTGCTTTCATCTATTCCAGGTGCAGCAGTTACTAGCATCCGCGTAGCCGGTGCACTCCATGAGTTCACGACGCTAGTAGGAGTTAAAGAAGACCTCACCGATATCGTGTTGAACATCAAGAACTTGGTGCTCTCATCCGATAACGATGAGCCAAGCGTGGTTTATATCCGCAAATCAGGAGCAGGCGCAGTTACTGGTGCTGATATTGCTGTTCCAGCCGGCGTTGAAGTACATAATCCAGAGCTTCACTTAGCAACACTAAACGGCAAGGGCACTCTAGAAATTGAACTTACGGTCGAGCGCGGACGTGGCTATGTAACTGCAGTGCAGAACAAGCAAGTTGGTGCAGAAATCGGTCGCATTCCGGTTGACTCTATCTACTCTCCAGTTTTGAAAGTTACTTACCAAGTCGAAGCAACTCGCGTTGAACAACGGACTGACTTTGATCGTCTCGTTGTAGATGTTGAGACTAAGCCATCAATGAAGCCGCGCGATGCCCTAGCGTCCGCTGGCAAGACTTTGGTTGAACTCTTCGGTCTAGCACGCGAATTAAACGTTGATGCTGAAGGTATCGAGATGGGGCCATCCATGATGGATGCTGCGCTCGCTGCTGACTTAGCTCTTCCAATTGAAGACCTCGACCTCACAGTTCGTTCATACAACTGCCTCAAGCGCGAAGGAATTCACACCGTTGGCGAATTGGTAAATCGTTCAGAAGCAGATTTGCTCGACATTCGTAACTTTGGTTCAAAATCCATCGATGAAGTAAAAACAAAACTTCTCTCAATGGGAATGTCTCTTAAGGACAGCCCGCTTGGATTTGATCCAACCCAACATCAAAATTACAACGCATCAACTGACGATGAATCCGTCGATGCAGATCAAGCATAAGTAGAAGGAAACTGGAGAAGAAAGATGCCAAAACCAAGTAAAGGCCCTCGTTTGGGTTCAGGCCCAGCACATGAGCGGTTACTCCTTCGTACCCTTGCAGCGCAACTCTTTGAACACGGCAAGATCACAACGACGGAGGCAAAAGCAAAGCGTTTGCGTCCACTGGCTGAAAAGTTAATCACTTTTGCAAAGAAGGGTGATCTTTCAGCTCGTCGTCGAGTGATGGCGCAGATTTCAAATAAGAGCGTTGTACATACGCTTTTCACGGTAATCGGACCACGTTTCGTTTCACGTAATGGTGGATATACACGTATTACAAAAATTGGGCCACGTAAGGGCGATAACGCACCTATGGCGGTTATTGAAGTTCTCACTGAGAAAGATAACTAAGCCTCACAACTTAGAAATCCACTTTCATGACGGAACCCACTCGCTATCCCGAGAGTGGGTTCCGTCGTTTAAGAATTGATTTAGCGTACGACGGTAGTAGTTTTTCTGGCTGGGCTAAGCAACCAGAACTTCGTACTGTTCAAGGTGTTGTTGAAAGCGCAATCAGTAAAATTGTACGTGCACCGATTGAGTCCATCGTGGCAGGTCGAACTGATGCAGGTGTTCATGCCACTGGCCAAGTCATCCATGTTGATCTGCCAGAAAATATTCTCTTTGAAGATCTTCTTTATAAACTCAACCGAATGCTTGATGAAGATGTAAGAGTCATTAAAATTGGCGTGGCACCGCTTGGTTTCCATGCTCGCTTCTCAGCACTGCGCCGCACTTACATTTACAAGATTCTAGATAATAATTCAGTTGTTTCTCCGCTCAATCGTTCTGATATTGCCCCTTGGTATCGCCCACTTGAGCTCGAGCGCATGAATCAAGCAAGCGCCCTTCTCTTAGGAGAACATGATTTTGCAGCTTTCTGTAAATTTCGCGAAGACGGAACTACGATTCGCACTTTAGAGAAATATTTCTGGGCTCGAAATCAAGATGGCTATCTCGTCGCCGAAGTTGTTGCGGATGCTTTCTGCTACTCAATGGTCCGCAATTTAGTTGGAGCAGTTGTCTGCGTCGTTGATGGGCGAAAAGATCTCCAGTGGATTGGCAACCTCTTAGCCAATAAGGAGCGGGTTAGCGACTCGATGGTTTTTCCTGCCAGAGGCCTGACTCTCAGCGATGTGGCCTACCCAAGTAACGCTCAAATACTCGAAAGCGCGGCTAAAAAGGCGTTTCCCAGAACGCTTATCTGAGCGTGTCTCTATGGTTCTAGCTCTTCGCTCTTTTCTGTGATTTAAGCGTGAAAGTGTCCTGCTTATGTCCTGCTATGTCTCGCGCTATCTGTCTCATTGAAAGCAAAATGAAAGCAGATTTTTTGTGCAGATATTCCACCGCAGGATCTGTCTAACACCTTGCAGTAGACACAGGAACAAGCAATCGGCGTATAGTTCAAAGCATGACAACACCTGAAAAAAGCAACTCAAAGTCATTTTGGTGTGGATTAACTGGAAACATCTCTCAAAAAACAGTACCCGTTATTAAGTGATTGTTTTACAGTGTACGTAGGCGGAAGATATATACGGATTCGAAGAATTCAATTAGTAACGAAAGGGAACCCTAAATGCCAAATAGAAAAAATAGCCCAAGATCTCTTTTTCTAATAGTCGCAGTGGCGCTTGCGTTCTCAACTGTGCAGATTCAAAGAGCCACCGCTGCACATAGTCCTTCACATGCCGCCGCCGAAGCCGCCGAAGCCGCCGCCGCCGCCGCCTCCGCCGTCGTCTTCATCGCCGCCATCGCCTTCGACCCCGCCGCCGTCGCCGCCGCCGTCGCCGCCGCCAACAAAGCCACCACCGCCGCCTTCGCCCCCGCCCACGCCGCCACCACCGTCTCCATCGCCGCCTCCCGCGCCTACGCCGCCGCCTACGCCGCCGCCTACGCCGCCGCCTACGCCGCCGACGCCAGCGAGGGCGGTGCCGCCGCCTCCAGAACCGCCTTCGCCATCCCCGCCGTCGTCTCCGCCCGCGCCGCCTCCGCCCGCGCCCACGCCGTCGCCGACGCCGCCTCGGACGCCGCCTGGGCCGCCGTCGCCGCCATCGTCACCGCCCACGCCGCCGCCATCGTCGCCATCGCCGCCGCGGGCGGCGCCTCCGCCGCCTCCAAAGCCGCCACTGATGCCAAAGCCATCGCTGACGCCAAAGCCAAAGCCATCGCTGACGCCATAGCCGCCGCTGACGCCATAGCCGCCACTGATGCCATAGCCGCCGCTGACGCCAAAGCCGCCGCCGCCAAAATTATCGCAGCCGCCAAGGCAGCAGCAGACGCCACGGCAGCGGCAGACGCCACGGCAGCGGCAGGCAAGGCAGCCGCCGATAAAATTATCGCAGCCGCCAAGGCGACGGTAGACGCCGCCGTGGCACTTGACTTAAAAATTCAAGCCGCCGCCAAAGCCGCCGCCTTTAAAATTATCGCAGGCGCTGCAAAGAACCCAACAACAATCACCTGCAATAAAGGTAAATTAACTAAGGAAATAACTGCGGTAAATCCCAAATGCCCAAGCGGCATGATGCGTGTATACAAACCGTCAGGCAAGGCATTGGTCCTAGGAACTACAGGGATATATGGATACAACGTTCCGCCCGGGCCTGCAGGGGAAAAGCTGAGGAAAAAAGCCAACGAAATGCTTCAACAACAGAGGCAATTGGCTGGGGTGACGGAAGGAGAATTCATAGACCCAAATGAATACAACTTTATCCTTGCAGTGGGCGCCTCGCACAGCTTGTCATTATCTGAATTAAAACGTGTGTTTGGGGACCAATGGAGAAGTGGGCGTTTTTCGGCGGAAGAACAAGCGCTATATGCGAGCCTTCGAAATCGGGAGTTTGGTCGAATGGACTGTCACAGCAACGGCGCGATGGTATGCCTCGCCGCGCTTGAGTTGGGCGATGCCAAGACGAGGCACGTTCGCTTATTTGGCCCGCAGATTACTCCCGAAAGTATTGCTCGCTGGCAGAAACTGATTAAACAAGGAAAAGTTAGCTCCATTGAGCTCTACATCAACAAGGGGGATCCGATCCCTGGTGCCTCGTATATCTTCGGCGGCGGCTCGACGGGCGAGCTGCTATTAAGCGGAGGTCTAAAGAACGTGATCCAGAAAAAAGCTCCCGGCATTAATGTCAAGGTTTTCGACTGCCCCGGACTGCGCACAGTCATCTCTATCGATAAATGTCATGGCATGCAGGTTTATCAAGCAAACGTAAAGGCGGCACTTCCCTAGTATCACCGGATCATTGAGGTTCCCCACGGATCGCCCGTCACGTTTTTGAGACAGGTTGATTAGTTTTTATGCAGTTGCCGGTGGCATCTGTCTTGGTAGGCGGCGAGGGCAGCTGCATAAACTCCCTAAATTGAACCTAGAGGCTCCGTAATCCCTAGATGACTCTCGTTGGGAAACGTCCTTCTACCCCCAGATATACTTCCCGCCACCTACCTCTCTGTTAACACTTTGCAGATACATAGAGGAATAACTAGAAACATTTAAAACTTAGCGTTTTGACCCCTCGCGCTAGCACGGGTACCCTTACTCCTCTGCGCTTGGAGAAGCGCCGGTACACAAGAGAGTAATAAGAAGGTAGAAAAGCATGCGCACTTATAGCCCAAAAGCAGGAGATGCCCTGCGCAACTGGCACATCATTGACGCAGAAGATGTGGTCTTGGGTCGCCTTGCAGTACATGCTGCAGTTCTCCTTCGTGGAAAACACAAACCAACTTTCGCGCCTCACATGGATATGGGTGACTTCGTCATCGTTATTAATGCCGAGAAGATTGCGTTATCTGGCCAGAAGCTAAAACAGAAGTGGGCACACCAACACTCTGGTTTCCCAGGTGGTTTAACTTCAACTGTCTACGGTGATTTGATGGAGAAGCACCCTACTCGCGCAGTAGAGAAAGCAATTAAAGGAATGTTGCCAAAGAATCGCCTTGGAAAAGTTGTTGGTTCAAAGTTAAAAGTTTATGCAGGGCCAGAACATCCACATGCTGCGCAAGCTCCAAAACCATATGTATTCGAACAAGTTTCACAAATAGTGAAGTAAGGGATAAATAAAATATGTCAGAGAATTTAACTTCCAACGATCTAGACGAAACTGAAGTTCCTACTTCATATTCATCTGCAACTCCAGCAGCTGCGACTAATCGACCAGCAATAAAAGCGCCAGGTGGCGGTACGGGTCGTCGTAAGGAAGCTGTTGCACGGGTTCGCCTTATTCCAGGAACCGGTCGTTGGGTTATTAACGGAAAGACTTTAGAAAATTACTTTCCAAATAAAGTTCACCAACAATCGGTTTCAGAACCTTTCCGCACAGTTGGCGCTGAGGATGCTTATGATGTTTTTGCACGAATCAATGGTGGTGGCGTTTCTGGTCAAGCCGGCGCACTTCGTCTAGGTGTTGCACGTTCACTTAATCAAATTGATGAAGAAGCTAACCGTCCAGCGCTTAAGAAGGCGGGATTCCTTTCACGTGATGCTCGTGTTATCGAACGTAAGAAATACGGACTTAAGAAAGCCCGTAAGCGTTCTCAATACAGCAAGCGTTAATTTCTAACCACGTCCTTCCAGCGAAGGAGTTACATGCCCCTCTTTGGTACTGATGGCATACGCGGTTTAGCTAACCGTGAATTAACTGCTGAATTAGCCCTCGATGTTGCCGTTGCTGCTGCGCATATTCTTGTTGAATCAAAGAGCAATCAAGGTAAGCGCCCTAAAGCCATAGTTGGGCAAGATTCACGCGCATCCGGTGAGTTTCTTGAAGCTGCCGTTGTGGCAGGTTTAACAAGCGCTGGAATTGATGTCTATCGCGTTGGAGTTTTACCTACTCCAGCCATCGCGCATTTAGTTGCGGCCCAAGGTGGCGATCTCGGCGTAATGATTAGCGCATCGCATAATCCGGCGTCAGATAATGGGATTAAATTATTTTCTCGCGGAGGCGGAAAGTTAGATGGAGCCATTGAGGCGCGCATAGAGGCGCGCATAGGTGAAGATTGGGAACGCCCTACCGGCCGTGGAATTGGTCGGGTAATCAACGATGAGAGCGCACTTGAAAATTATTTGCAGCACTTATTGGCATCTGTCCAAACGCCACTGCGCGGGCTGAAAGTTGTCGTTGATTGTGCAAACGGGGCTGCATCGATTGCTGCGCCAGAAGCGTTGCGCAGAGCTGGAGCTGAAGTGATTGCGATTGCTAACCAACCAGATGGCTGGAATATAAATGATGGTTGCGGCTCAACCCATTTAAGCTATTTGCGGAGCGCGGTTCTTAAAGAAGGCGCAGATGTTGGCATAGCTCACGATGGCGATGCAGACAGATGTTTAGCGATTGACGCTAAAGGTAGCGAAGTCGATGGAGATCACATTCTTGCAATCCTCGCGCAGAGCTTCAAGGACCGTGGAATTCTAAAGGCGAACACTGTCGTTGCAACACTCATGAGCAATTTAGGTTTCATGCGTGCAATGGAAAGCGCTGACATTGAAGTTGTAACTACTGCAGTTGGCGACCGATATGTTTTAGAAGAAATGGTTGCTAACGATTATTCGCTAGGTGGCGAACAATCTGGCCATATCATCATGCGCGATTTTGCTGGAACCGGTGACGGAATCCTGACCGCTTTGCAATTGCTTCAAGTGGTTGTTCGTTCCGGGAAAACTCTGCAAGAGTTGGCCGCCAAAATGGTTCGATTTCCGCAAGTACTCATAAATGTTAAAGATGTAGATAGAGAAAAACTATCCTCATCTACATTGATTAGCGCTGCAGTTGAAAAGGCGGAAAAAGAATTAGCCAATAACGGGCGAGTTGTATTGCGAGCCTCTGGTACCGAAACCCTTATCAGGGTGATGGTTGAAGCTTCCAGTGATAACATCGCCCAGTCAGTTGCACAATCACTCGCTGATGTAGTCAAAACCGAACTGGGGTAAATCAATGTGCGGAATTGTGGGTTACACAGGTCGCCAATCTGCAGCTACTCCACTTATTGAAGGTCTCCGCCGGCTGGAATATCGTGGCTATGACTCAGCGGGAATTGCTCTCGGAACAAGGGAGCAGCTCTATATTGCGAAACGGGCAGGCAAATTAGCAAACCTGGAAAGTTCACTTGGCCATCCACTACCAGTAGTTCATTCAGGAATAGGGCACACGCGATGGGCCACCCATGGCGGACCGACCGATCGCAATGCTCACCCGCATATAGATAACGATGGCAAGTTGGCAGTTATCCATAATGGGATTATCGAAAACTATTCAGAGTTACGGAGCGATTTAGAAGCGCGCGGGCATATATTCAAATCCGAAACTGATACTGAGTCGGTCGCACATCTGTTAAGTGATTTACGGAAAGAGCACAATGGCGATTTAACGGAAGCGATGCGAGCGAGCGTTAAGTTACTGCGCGGTTCATTTACTCTGTTGGCAATTCATGCCGATAATCCAGAAGTTATCGTTGGTGTGCGTCGTAATTCTCCACTCGTTGTCGGTGTTGGTGATGGTGAAAACTTCATGGCTTCCGATGTTGCAGCTTTTATCGATTACACAAAGCACGCAATTGAACTCGGACAAGATGAAATTGTGACAATTACTCCCACATCTATCCAGATCACTAATCTTGCAGGCGATCTTGTTGTACCTAAAAAGTATGAGGTTTCTTGGAGTCCAGAAGCTGCGCAAAAAGGCGGCTTCAGTCACTTTATGCTTAAGGAAATATATGAGCAACCCAAAGCTGTTGCAGATACTCTGATAGGCCGTTTAAGCGATAGCCAAGAAATACTTCTTGACGAGTTACATATGAGCAAGGATGAAATCAAGGCGCTCAAGAAAATCGTGGTAATTGCTTGCGGCACTGCATATCACGCCGGCATGATTGCAAAGTATGCCATAGAGAAATTGGCGCATATTCCAGTCGATGTTGAGATTGCCAGTGAGTATCGCTATCGCGACCCAATTATCGATCCTCAAACGCTGGTCATTGCAATTTCGCAATCTGGTGAAACTATGGATACTTTGATGGCGTTGCGACATGCAAAAGCTGGCGGTGCTCGTGTTCTAGCAATTTGCAATACAAACAGTTCAACTATTCCGCGTGAAGCAGATGCAGTTCTCTATACGCGCGCTGGGCCTGAAATTGCAGTCGCATCAACTAAAGCATTTTTAACGCAACTCATTGCGGTATACCTCATCGGTTTACATCTGGCGCAAGTGCGTTCGATTATGAATAACACCGAAGTAGCAGCGCAATATTCGCGCCTCTGTGAGTTACCTGCTCAGATTGAACAAATTCTTGAAACGATTGAACCTCTGCGCGAGCTAACGCGGAGTTTCACGACAAATCAAACGATTCTTTTCCTTGGTCGAGGCATTGGATATCCAGTTGCCTTGGAAGGGGCGTTAAAATTAAAAGAATTGGCATATATGCATGCCGAAGGCTTTGCGGGCGGCGAGTTAAAACATGGTCCTATCGCGTTAATTGAAGCGGGCACTCCGGTAATCGCGATATTGCCTGCGGGCCGCGGGCACGGCCTCGATGAGAAAATGTTAAGCAATATTCAAGAAGTAAAAGCACGTGGTGCGCGCGTTATTGTGATTGCGGAAGAAGGCGCACACGTTTTAGGTGCGCAGCACATTATTCGTATTCCCATAACTGCCGCACTCTTTCAACCAATTCTGGCGACTGTTCCGCTGCAAGTTTTCGCTTATGAAATGGCCGTTACGCGCGGTAATGATGTAGATCAACCACGTAATTTAGCTAAGTCTGTTACGGTGGAATAACGATGGACCAACGCCGCAAACAAATGGTGCGAGCACTCCGTTGGTCAGCGCTGCTTTTCATAGGTTTCTTATTAGTTACCCAACAAGTTCTGACAAATGGACCACTCGTTAACTATGACCGCAAAATTAGTAGCACACCTAAACCGCAATTTGAAGGCGTAGCGGGTTTTCTATTGCGACGGTTAGATGATTTAGGGGCGCGTGGTTTAACGAGCACGGTACTTCTCTTATCTGCCATCTTTATTGCTCGAAAGTTTAAAACGTGGCGGCCGCTTAATTTGGCTTTCCTCTCCCTCGTTCTGTTAAATTTAATCGTTGGAATTTCTAAACTTTTATTAGGTCGCACTAAGCCGCGTTCGGGATTTGATTTATTACATGCAGGTGGCATGTCGTATCCAAGTGGGCATGCATCCAATGCGCTTTTATCATGGGGGTTGTTGGCATATTTAATCTATCGGTATGCCCATGTCGATAGATATCAAGGTCGATTGGCAAGTACTGGCGTAGCTTTAATTTCATTAACTGTCTGTACCGTTTCTCTCATTCGCCATACCCATTGGTTTACGGATCTCTTGGGTGGTTTATTTATAGGCGGCGCCCTTCTCGTTGCCATTATTGCCGTAGATAGATACGTTCCTTCTGTTAGCCAACGCTCTTAACTCCAATTAGTATTACCGCATGATTGAGGGAGTCGGCATTGATGTAGTTGACATCGATGCCATCTCGCATGATGCGGGTATAGCTTGCGCCATCGTAATTGTTGAGAGAAGTTAACGTTGAATCGCGCCGAAGCCCGTATCGATCCAGCAGCAATTGCTCACAATATTAAATTACTCAAGAACAAGGCCGGAACTAAATTATTGGCGGTAGTAAAGGCAGATGCTTATGGTCATGGGTTAATCGAAACATCACGCATTGCACTTACTGCTGGTGCCGACTGGCTGGGTGTAGCGCTACTGGAAGAGGCGCTGACTTTACGCGAAGCGCGAATTACTGCTCCAATCCTTGCTTGGTTACTTCCTCCCGGTTCAAATTTCAAATCCGCGATTGAGGCAAATATTGATTTAGGCGTTTCTTGCCGCAAGGCTTTCAATGAGATTGTGGCAACCGGACTTCGCGCGCGAATCCATATTGAATTGGATACTGGAATGACGCGCGGTGGATTTCGCGCTGAGTGGCAAGAGTTTACGGAATCAGATTTTTCAGAGGTCGATGTTATTGGTGCTTTTTCTCACTTTGCCCGAGCTGATGAACCAAATGAGAAACAGAATCAAGATCAGTTAGATCGATTTAACGAAATGGTGAGCCAACTTCCAGTTAAGCCGGAACTGCTACATCTCGCTAATTCTGCCGCTACGTTAATGAACCCAAACGCCGCCTTTGATTTGGTTCGAACCGGCATCGCGATGTATGGGCTCTCGCCAGATGTTAAAACTTTAGGTTCACATACGGAGTTAGGTCTAAAACCTGCCATGCAATTGCGTGCCCGCTTGCACCTTGTTAAGAGCGTGGCTGCCGGAAGTCCCGTTGGTTATGGCGCCTCCGTTGTAACCTCCCATGAGACAACCCTTGGGGTGGTAGCCATTGGTTATGCCGACGGTATTCCGCGCATCGCGCACGAAGCAGGTGTTTTCATAGCTGGCAAGCGAGCGCCGATTATTGGACGGGTATCGATGGATCAATTTGTCGTTGATTTAGGGGTGAATTCGCCCGCTCAAAGCGGGGATTGGGTGGTAATTTTCGGCGATGGAAGCCACGGTGAATATAGCGCCGATGACTGGGGTCTGGCATCGGGGAGTATTAACTATGAAATTGTTACACGAATTGGACCGCGTGTGCCTAGACTATACGGTACCCATGTCTACTAATTCCGCAGCGTTGCGTGTTGAAGGAGTTTCCATCTCCTTTGGTGGCCTGCACGCTCTACGCGATCTCTATTTAGAGCTCGGAAAAAATGAAGTTGTTGGACTCATTGGTCCCAATGGCGCAGGAAAGACAACGCTATTTAATGTGCTTTGCGGTTTAGTAACTCCCGATTCAGGCACACTCGAAATTGATGGAGTTAAGCACGAATGGCCCCGTACGGATGAACTTGTACAGCTAGGCATCGCTCGAACTTTGCAAGGAGTTGGCCTCTTCGCTGATTTAACCGTATTAGAAAATGTGATGATTGGCGCACAATGCTTTGCAACTTCAGGGTTAATTTCTGCCGGGCTCGGGCGGAACATCAAAGATGAAAAAGTTTTACGCGAAAGAGCGCAAGTCGCACTGGAACGTGTTTACGCATTAGGTTTAGCAAATCGCCGCGCAGCTACGCTCTCTTATCCAGATGCTAAACGAGTGGCAATTGCCCGTGCGCTAGTTAGCGAACCGAAAATTCTGATGTTGGATGAACCCGCAGGTGGTTTAGGTGCTCAAGATATTGAGTGGATGAACTCACTTATTAGAAATCTAAGTGCGCAAATGTCTGTGCTTTTAGTCGAACATCATATGGATGTTGTGATGAACGTCTGTGACAAACTTTATGTTCTCAATTTTGGTGAAGTAATTGCCAGTGGAGATGCCGAGAGAGTGCGCCGAGATCCCGCGGTTATTGCTGCCTATTTAGGAACGGGGGCATAAGCGTTGCTGCGCGTCTCTAATTTAACCGTTGACCATGGCGCAATCCGCGCAATTAATGGTGTCACTTTTGAAGCGCACAAAGGAGAGCTTGTCTGCGTGCTTGGAGCTAATGGCGCCGGGAAAACCACGCTTTTGCGGACACTTTCTGGACTTAATAAAGCAACTTCAGGGACTGCGGCCTGGGGAGAACACAATTTATTGCATAGCAAAGCTGAGCAATTAGTACGTCATGGCATCTCGCATGTTTCAGAAGGCAACACTGTAATCTCTGAATTAACTGTTCAAGAGAATCTAGATTTAGGTGCACTCTGGCGACGAAATAAAAGTGAATTAAAGAGGTCGCGGGAAGAAGTTATTGAAACTTTTCCAAGGCTGGGTGAGCGTTTATCCCAACGTGCCGGTACTTTATCTGGTGGAGAACGGCAAATGCTTGCGATTGGACGTGCGCTAATGTCTAAGCCAGAACTCCTACTTCTTGATGAGCCATCTTTAGGACTGGCTCCGCTTGTGGTCGAGCAAATTTTTCAATCAATTCGCGACTTAACAACTTCAATGGGCTTGACTGTAGTTCTGGTCGAACAGAATGCAATGGGGGCGCTAAAGATTGCCGATTTTGGTGTTGTTTTGAATTTGGGCAAAGTTGTTGCTAGCGATTCAGCAACTGCATTGCTGGCCGACCCTGCCGTGCGCGCGGCATATTTGGGGTATTGAAATGGTGCAATTAATAAATACGATTCTTATTGGAGTTACTTCGGGCGCAATTTATTCGCTAATGGCGATTGCCATGGTTCTAGTCTGGCGCAGTACTCGCGTTATTAATTTTGCGCAAGCAGGCCTGGCGTTGCTCTCCACTTATATTGGCTATGAATTGATCCAATTGACCGGCTCTTATTGGATTGCACTTCCATTAGCGATGCTGGCAGGTGCGCTCATATCCGCACTCATCGAACTGCTTTTCATGCGCGCTCTGTTAAAACACACTAGCCAAGGTCCAATTGCTAGCGTTGCTCCAATCATTGCGACGCTAGGTTTATTGGGAGTCATTCGCGCAATGATTGGTTTCATTTGGGGCAACCAAGATCTAATACTGAAAGGACCACTCTCTAATGTCGGTTACACCATAGGAAGTACGACGCTGGCTTTCTCACCGCTTAAACTCTTTATTATTACTTGGGTGGTAGCGGTAATGGTGGGCTTAACGCTCCTGTTTCAGAGAACTAACCTTGGCTTATCGCTCCGCGCATCGGCTCATTCACCTGAAATTTCACGTCTGGCCGGAGTACGCGTGGATTTCATTCGCACCATTGGTTGGGCACTTGCAGGTGCGGCTGGAGCGGCGGCAGGTATGTTGCAAACTCCAAATGGAATTGGATCGATCTTTCCAGATTCGCTTGAATTTAGTCTGTTACTTGTTTTTGGTTTCATTGCCGCTGTTATTGGTGGTTTAGATAGTTTAGTTGGCGCAGTAATCGGTGGGCTAATTTTAGGTCTGGTCGTTGCATTTGTTTTAACTTATGTCGGCGGTTCTCTGGTCTTCATGATTGCTTTCGCACTTCTCATTATTGTTTTAATCGTGCGCCCACAAGGAATCATCGGCGTGAAAGCAGGTCGACGTGCATAAGTTGAAGAAGAAGCAGAAGAAGCAATCGAACCGTATCGTATTATTTATTTTCTTTGCCTTTGCCATCTTCTTGCTGAGTAATCGGGTAGATGAATTTCGGGTATACCAAGGCGCTTCGGTGGCAATGTTTGTTGTTGCTATTGCATCTCTAATTTTACTCACTGGTTACTCTGGCCAGGTTTCTTTGGGACACGGTGCTTTATTGGCAATCGGTGGATACAGTGCAGCGCTCACCCGAAACTATCTTGACGCACCGGTATGGATTTGTTTTGCGGTTGCAATTTTAGTGACCGCTGCCTTTGGAGCAGCTCTGGGAACTGCTGCGGCGCGATTATCTGGTCCATATCTTGCTGGAACAACTCTTGCTCTGGCAGTTGGTCTACCATCGATTGCAAATCAATTCTCAGTTCTTGGTGGCGAACAAGGTTTAGTATTTTACGTGGGCTTCCCGCCGATGCGTTTGGGCGAAGATTTCACGCAATATAAATGGTTCTTCTGGATTGCTGCCAGCACTGCGCTTATCTCAATGTGGTGGTTGCAGAATATTTTGAGATCACGGTACGGGCGGACTTGGCGGGCGGTCCGTGCCAATGAAGTTGCGGCAGAGCTTGCTGGCATCAAGATAGGTCGCTCCAAAGTTCTGGCTTTTACTTTGAGCGCTGGGTTGGCTGGGTTGGCTGGCGCCCTCTTAGCCATGACAATTAGCCACGTTTTTCCGAGCGCTTTCCCGCTTGGTCTCTCATTTTTGCTATTAACGGGGGCGGTTCTCTCTGGCATAACTACCCTCGGAGGGGTCATAATTGGGGCAGTGGCCTTGGTCGCAATTCCTCAAATTGCCGATGCGATTGCCATTGGTTTAGGAAATTCGGAGAACGTGGTGGCGAACTTGCCAGGCTTTCTGGTGAGTGCGTTATTAATTTTAACTGTTCTATTTGTACCTAACGGACCGGTTGAACAGATGCGTGCTAAGCGAGATCATAAGATTGCGCTAGCTGTAAAGAAGTAAGAATCCCGCGAGGGCCCTTGATGGAAGGAAATATATGAACCAAATGAATCGCCGTAGGTTCTTAGCAACCTGCGCGGTAGTTGCGTGTGCGAACCTTGCTGTTGCGCTAGTGCCAGCACAAGCTACGCCACTGAGCATGCAAGTCGGAGTCACCAAAACCGAAATCAGGTTAGGAATGACCTCGCCTCACACCGGAGCCGCTTCGCCTGGCTATAACAAGATTCCAGGAGCGATAAAAGCTTACTTCGATTATGTAAATGTAAATGGCGGGGTTAATGGACGTAAATTAACCCTCCTTGCTGAAGACGATCAATATGTTCCAACTCAAGCAGTTGCTAAGACAAATAAATTAATTCTTGACAATAAAGTGTTCGCACTTGTTGGGACACTAGGAACTGCAAATAACCTAGCAATTGCGGCAGCAGTCAACCCAGGTCGCCGCGGCGTCCCAGTCTTATTTGTTGCCACTGGCTTTAGCGGTTTTGCTGTTAAGAAGAACTTTCCAACAACTTTTACAATGCTTCCTTCCTACATAATGGAAGCAAAGATTATGGCTGAGTACATCAGAGATAATTTCGCTGGAAAGAAGCTCGGTCTGCTCTACCAAGATGATGATTTTGGTAGCGATGCCCTGGTTGGATTTAAACAAGCTGGACTTAACTTCGATGTGAGCATTGCTTACGCTTCAGGTGCACAAGGTGTATCTGGCGTTCCTGCAACTTGGATTACTAGGTTGCAGAGCGCTGGCGCTGAAGTGGTCGTTCTCTTTGGTGTTAGTAGCGCAACCGGTGCCGCTCTTGCTACCGCTGCAGCGATGAAGTATGGACCACAGTGGATCTTGGGCTCAGTCGGTGGCGATGCCACCACGCTTAAAGCTATTCTTGGCCCAACTGCAGCGGGACTACTTTTCAACGCAGTCAGTTCTTCATTTCTTCCGTCCACCACTGATACAGCTGATGAGTATATAAAGCTCTTCCAAGATATTTACTTGAAAGCTCATCCAACTCAGACTTTCGATAATAACGTCCTAGTTGGCATGAATACTGCTTTCCTAACTGCCCAAGCTATAAAAGCTGCCGGCAAGAATCCAACTCGAAAAAGTTTGATTAGAGCAATCCAGACGAGAGGCTCCACTTTTGCAGGTGCTGGGCTGACCCCACTTAATTTCTCAACCACCAGCCACGTTGGTTACAACGGTTTCTGGTTTGGCAAGTACTCACCAGCAGGTGACCTCCTCAAACCAACTGGTGGCTACACCATGTATACAACCGATTCAGGTAATGGCGCAATTGTGAAATCCACATATGTTCGCCCAGCAATGCCAGTGAAGGGGCTGCCTAACTAATGAATACTAAATGGAAAAACAAAATCGTTGCACTCTTCTCAACCACTGCGTTGATTAGTGCTCTCTTTATCGCCACTCCTGTTGCAGCAAACGCTGCACCGCTCTGTGATGGCAAATCACCAATTCAATCATGTGTTGGTCTGACTTCCGATGGCGCCCCTTATTCCATGATGGTTCCGGCAAACTTCAATGGAACTGTCGCGCTCTATTCACATGGCTACCGCTTCAATGTTGATATCCCAGTAGGGTTTCCACCACCACTCGGTGGTTACAAAGTCACAAATACGCCAGAGCCTGTTCCGAATGGAAATATGACCGTTGCCGGTTATCTCTTCAGCCAAGGTGTGGCAATTATGGGATCAGGTTTTGCTCGTCAAGGGTGGAACACCGATTCTGCGATCGCAACAAACGTTGAGCTAATCAGCGTTTTCAAAAAAGCGTTCCCAACAACTACAAAAGTTATTGCTTGGGGTCAATCCATGGGCGGTTTTATCACTCAAGGTTTAGCGGAGAAGCACCCTGCGCTAATTTCTGCTGCTGCACCTATATGTATAGCCGATAACATAGAGCCACAACTCACAATGGCTGGCGACTTTCTATGGGGTTTGAAAGTTCTCTTCGACCCATCAATTAAGGGTGGAAACTACTCAGCAGGGGCAGCCGGCGTAGCCGAGTCTTATGGCGACCTCGTCAAAGTATTTACTGTGATAGGTAAGCTGCAAGCTAGTTTTGGCACCGGTGGGGTCGCTTGGCCAGATACATCGAGTGCTGTAGGAAAAGGTCTCGCAACAGCTGGAATCCCAATGAGAAGCGCGCTCTTGCTCCTTGGCTTGATGACAGGTATCCCAACGCAATCAACTCACTTCGATTCCATTACTGTTGGTCCACTAGGACTCGGTTTCACATTGGCGGTGAGTCCAGCCCTGGCAATTCTTCAAAATGGCGCCTTCGCAGCAGCTCTTGCAGTTCTAGCAACACAAGATGTTGAGAGCCAAGCAGGTGGTGCGATATTTGATAACACCGCCACTAATTACGGAGCTCGAATTGTTCATGAGCGCGTTGTTTTCAATGCCGCGCTCTCTGGCAATAACGCGATTAACGGTATGCTTCAAATGCTCTCACCGCCATTTACTACTCGCGCTAAAGCCGATCCAGCTGCAGTTGCGAAGATGCGTGCTCTGCATACAAACGCTGGCAAAATTAACGTGCCAACCGTTCTGATGGTTGGCATTGCAGATCCAACTACACCGGCTGGTGCAACTCAACGGATTGTCGATGTTTACACCCTGCAAGCTGCAGCGGAAAAAGTTGTTGCGCTCAAAGCGTCTAAGGCAACCGGTGGCTACACAAGGCCATCAAATAAATTGCTGACGCTCTGGGATATGACTCCAGCAAGTTATACAACGTTCACAGCTGCAGGCGCACCGATTACTACAACACCACCTGCCAAAGGCGCAGGCCACTGTAACTTAACAACTGCACAACTTCTCTTCGTTGCGAAGACACTTATTAGCGCATCAGCGACTGGCAAATTGCCATCAGGTGGAGCGCTGACATTTGCGGTAAGAAAGGTCGGCCTCAGCATCGATCCCTTCTTCCGTGCCCCTCTACTCAAGTACTACAACGAGTAGAACCAATCGAGGTTAGTAGCGGGGGCCAGGGGAACTTGGCCCCCGTTTCTATTACGCTCTACCTCTTATGATCACTATCGAGAGCGCAAGTGAAATGGTGGAGCTAGGGATCAAAATCAGCGCCCATTTGCAAGCTGGAGATGTACTTCTTGTTAATGGCCCGCTCGGGGCAGGTAAAACTGTATTGGCCCAAGGTATTGGAGCAGGCCTAGGAATCCAAGGAATTACTTCACCCACCTTTGTCATTGCTAGAGTTCACAGAGGCGTAATTCCATTTATTCATGTCGATCTTTATCGGTTATTGGATTCTGGTAATCCAAACCTTTTTTTTGATGAGTTAGATTTAGATTCCCAACGCGAGCACGCAATCACTTTCATTGAATGGGGCGGAGCGGAATCAGCTCGGTTGAGTGAAGATCGGTTAGAAATCACAATCGATAGCAGCGATGAAATTCGTCAAGTAAGTATTAACCCAGTTGGCCCTCGCTGGATCGGTTTTTCATTGTGAGGGCTTCCCTAGCGATTGATACCTCAACTTCACGGACGCTTGTTTCGGTAATCCTCGGCGATAACGAAATATGGAACAAATTCCAAGACGGCGCCACCGCTCATGGACCAGCGCTACCGACTCTGGTAGCAGAAGCCATTAAGAAGGTACGGATAGATCAAGTAGTGGTAGGCATGGGTCCCGGGCCTTTTACTGGTCTGCGCGTTGGAATCGCTTTTGCGCGCACCTTTTCGCTAGCCAGAAGTATTCCAGTCCTCGGCGTCTGTTCTTTAGATGCGATTGCCTTACCCATCGGCGATAAAGATTTTATTGTCACCGTTGATGCTCGGCGAAAAGAAGTTTATTGGGCCAGATACATCAATGGCATACGACAAGGTGAGCCAAACGTTAATTTCCCCGCAGATGTGGCTGGCGCGAAAATCTACGCTGATTTATTTCCAGATATGAAGGCTTTAGTGGCGTTAAGTGAGCAGCACAATGTCGTTATGCCATATTATTTGCGCCGCCCAGATGCGGTTGCCACTGCATCGCGGCCGTTGATTACATTTCGCGCAGCCAGAGCGTTGGATATTCCAGTTTTAACTTCACTGGACCGCCAACTATTTCCATATTCGCCGTGGTCAGTTGCACAATTTAAAGAAGAGTTCGCAGGTATTCCCAACACTCGCCACTTCTTAGTGGCCGCTAATGAAAAGGAAGAAATAGTGGGATATGCAGGGGTTTTTGCCCCTGTCGCTGGGGTAGAAGCTGACATCACCACAGTTGGGGTTATCGAGGGTTATCGAAAGCAAGGAGTCGCAACGCACTTTATTTCTCAACTTGAAAACTGGTCACGGACTCGCGGTGCGAGCGCCATGATGTTAGAAGTTAGAACCGATAACACCGCTGCGATTCGCCTATATCTATCGTTAGGTTATTTGAAGATCTCGATTCGGATGAATTACTACGGACCCGCCCTCGATGCACAAGTTTTAAGGAAAGAGTTATGAGTTCGCCAATTGTTTTAGGAATTGAAACTTCATGCGATGAAACTGCGATCGGAATTGTGCGCGGTCGAACTCTGCTGGCAAATGTCATTGCATCAAGTGTGGCAGAGCATGCCCGCTTTGGCGGAGTGGTTCCAGAAATTGCTAGCCGCGCACATTTAGAAGCGATATTACCAAGTATTGAAAAAGCTCTCTCCGATTCCGAGCTTTCCTTGGGTGATATTGATGCGGTTGCAGTAACTGCAGGTCCCGGTTTAGTCGGTGCGTTGTTAGTTGGAGTTGCATCAGCTAGCGGTTTAGCCCTTGGTTTAAATAAGCCCCTCTATGGCGTAAATCATTTAGCCGCGCACATCAGCGTTGCTGCGCTAACCCATGAGCAATCTTTGGAACCAACAATTGCTTTACTAGTAAGCGGTGGGCATTCATCGCTCTTGCAAGTAAATGACATCACGCTCAGCGTTGTTAAATTAGGTGAAACTTTGGATGATGCCGCAGGGGAGGCTTTCGATAAAATTGCGCGGGTTATGAAGTTAGGTTTTCCCGGCGGACCTGCCATCGATCGAATTGCAAAGGAGGGAAGTCCAACGGCAATCGATTTTCCAAGAGGGTTGACACAGAGTTCAGATTGGCAAGTTCGACCTTTTGATTTCTCTTTCTCTGGTTTAAAAACGGCAGTTGCGCGATATTTAGAGCGCACCCCAGCCTATGTTCGCGCTGATGTGGCAGCCTCTTTTCAAGAGGCGATTGTGGATGTCTTGCTTCTAAAAGCCCTCGCTGCTTGCAAATCAAGCGGCATAGACTCCTTACTCATTGCAGGCGGTGTTGCCGCCAATTCACGCCTGCGGGCGTTGGCCAGCCAGCGATGCGAACGCGCCAGAATCCGCCTCCGTATTCCAGCACCTGAGCTCTGTACTGACAATGGGGCTATGGTGGCTGCTCTGGGGGCCCTGATGGTCGCTGCTGGCCGTACGCCTAGCCCCCTAGCTTTTGACGCAGATTCAAGCTTGCCTGTGACCGTTGTGGGGCTGTAAAAAAGCCAATTTGCCGTTAGGAATGCTCACGCCTAGGCTTGGCGTTAGCACTCACGACCCGAGTCTGCTAATTACAGTGCGGGTTGCACGAGGACAACAAACACTTACATGAAGGAGCACTCATGGCCGTCGCCATTAAGCCGTTAGAAGATCGCATTGTTGTAAAGGCATCAGAGGCCGAAACCACAACTGCATCAGGTCTGGTAATTCCAGATACTGCAAAAGAGAAGCCACAAGAAGGAACTGTCATCGCCGTTGGCCCAGGTCGCTTCGATGATGGAGTTCGCGTTCCTATGGATGTAAAAGTTGGCGATGTTGTTCTATACAGCAAGTACGGCGGAACTGAAGTTAAGTACAACAATGAAGAGTACTTAGTTCTTTCAGCTCGCGACCTGCTTGCTGTAATCGAGAAGTAAATGGGAAAAATTCTTCAATTCGACGAGCACGCTCGTCGCGCAATGGAACGCGGAGTCAATATTCTTGCTGACACCGTGAAAGTAACTCTTGGACCTAAGGGCCGCAACGTCGTTATTGGAAAATCATATGGTCCGCCAGTTATCACCAATGATGGCGTAACAATCGCTAAAGAGATCGAACTATCTGATCCAGCTGAAAACATGGGCGCACAGTTACTTAAAGAAGTTGCTACTAAGACTAATGATGTAGCAGGTGATGGAACTACTACTGCAACCGTGCTTGCACAAGCCATGATTAGAGAAGGTCTTCGCAATTTAGCTGCTGGTGCACAACCAATGGAGCTAAAGATTGGAATCGAAGCGGCAGTTGTTGCTGTTTCTGAGCGCTTGCTCTCGCAAGCAACTGTCGTTAAAGATAAAACTCAGATTGCTGATGTGGCAACTATCTCTGCCCAAGATCGCGCCATCGGTGACTTAATCGCCGAAGCCATGGATCGCGTTGGCAAAGATGGCGTCATCACAGTCGAAGAATCATCTACAACTGGACTGGAACTTGAGTTCACTGAAGGAATGCAATTCGATAAAGGTTATATTTCACCATATTTCGTAACCGATCAAGATCGCATGGAATCAGTTCTCGAAGATGCTTATGTGCTTATCTCTGGCAACAAAATTTCTGGGCTTAGCGATTTGCTTCCAATTTTAGAAAAAGTTGCCAAAACGTCAAAGCCTCTCTTAATTATTGCCGAAGATGTTGAAGGCGAAGCGCTTTCGACTCTGGTAGTAAACCGTATGCGTGGTGTATTTACTTCAACTGCGGTTAAAGCGCCAGGTTTCGGCGATCGCCGCAAAGCAATGTTGCAAGACATTGCGATTTTAACTGGTGGCCAAGTTATCTCTAGCGAAGTTGGAATGAAACTTGATCAAGTAAATATCGAAGATCTTGGTCGCGCTCGCCGCATCGTGATTTCAAAAGATGCCACAACAATTGTTGATGGAGCTGGCGATAAAGCTGGCGTTGCTGCACGAATTTCTGAACTTCGTAAAGAGATTGAGAATTCAGATTCGACCTGGGATAAAGAGAAGCTACAAGAGCGCGTTGCAAAACTGGCTGGTGGCGTCTGTGTTATCAAAGTTGGAGCACATACTGAAGTTGAGCTAAATGAGAAGAAGCACCGGTTAGAGGATGCAATTTCTGCAACTCGCGCGGCAGTTGAAGAAGGAATCGTTATCGGCGGAGGCGCAGCACTTGTGCATGCAGCTGATGTTCTAGAAGGCGACCTTGGTTTCACTGGCGATAAAGCGATCGGAGTTCGTTTAGTTCGCAAAGCTTGTGATGAACCGCTCCGTTGGATTGCAGAAAATGCCGGTCTTGAAGGTTATGTAGTTGTTGCAAAAGTTCGCGCATTGAAAGAGCACGAAGGTTTCAATGTCACAACTAATGTATATGGCGACTTAGCTAAAGATGGCGTAATCGATCCAGTGAAAGTTACGCGTTCCGCGCTAGCAAATGCTGCATCCATCGCTGCCATGTTTATTACAACAGAAGTTGTTATTTTTGAACGTCCAGCAGATCAAGCACCAGAAGCTGGTGGACATGGACACTCGCATTAACTAATGAATAAAAGAAGTAAAAGAGCCTCGCAGCCATTGGTTGCGAGGCTCTTTTACTGAAGTGTGGACCCCATCTTGTCGCTAATCAACTGGCATCTTCTCTCTTTCCCCACCATCGCATGGCTCTACTCGGGGTAGTGAATTGAAGGATTCAGTATTTGACGACCCCACAATTGCTCTCTTTCAAAAGCCGTGAGCTGTGCATGATCAGCAGCAGCGTTCCACTCATCAGTAATAGCGCCGATCTGGTGGTCGATGATCTCTTGAGCTTGGGCACGAGTGAGGTGATAAATTTCAGCAGCAGCGAGAGCGACTGACAGTCGCGAACTACGCTGCCCATCTCGTCCGATGGCCATTGCTTGGTCGGCAGTCTCACCGGATCGGAGTTGAGGACACAAATCATAAGCTGGGGTCAATATGAGTTGATGCCCATCCCAGAAGGCGGCATGGTTGCGAGCATGGTCGTCTATGTTGCCGACGTTAATATTGAACACAATTCTGCTAAAAAGTTCACGCAAAGTTTGGTCTGGATTGGTAAACCGAGCACGAATGACGTCGGCCAAATTGGGGTAGGTGGCGTATCTCCCAAATATTTCATCAAGTTCAAGGAGAGTCAGCGCTGATACAACAAGGCGGCGCTCTCCAGGAGTTCCTGGATCAGATCCTAGATTGCCTGGACGATCAAAGCGATCAATTAATAGGACATCACGACCCAGAGACCTAATCAGTTGAGTATGAGCAACGTTCAAACCCACACGCCGGGCCAGCTCCATCGCCACGGCCTCAGCCTTAACAACTGGGTAAGGGTCAGTCGTGGTGGAGAATTTCGCGATCAACTCTCTGCCAGGTTCGTTTGCAGTATGTTCACTGAGCACCACTTTGGGTCGTGCTCCTCCGATAGAGCTACCATGAAGAAGTGCAGCATCCAAGGCCGGCGACAAGGTTTCCCCTATCAAGAGTTTTTCTGCCGCAGAGTGCATTTCGGACAAAGTTGTGCTGACGCTGCGTGGCACATATGTGGTCGAGCTGGTTTGAAAATCAAGAGCTCCGATCCGATTACTGCCAGACTCGAGTAGATAAGTTAAGAGCGGCAGATCCTCGGTATCGCTCGATTTACTGCGTCCCATCGCCCGGTGGGCGAGAATAACGCGCTGACCCCAAGCGTCAGGTGCGGCATCGCGGATAGCGCCCGCTACCTTCAATCCGCCCAGCGGCAGGATTCTCCCTCGCCTCAAGGGAAGTTCGGGTAGATAAAGTGGGATTGCATCCCCACGAGATAGGTAACTTTTACCGTAGTTGAAGACGAGAAGCTCTCCAGCTGGCTTGAGTACTCCAGCCACAACTGGCTCCGTAGCTCCCGGTAGCCATATCCAAACATAAGCGATCTTAATTCCTTTGGTGCGCAAAGCGCTGCTCATGCTTGGTGCTGGTTTAGAAATCATCATCGACATCGTCGGAAAGGCGGCTTCGGACACGGGCGGGGAAGAGTGCTAGACGGTCTTGGCTGCGAGAAACAAGGTCAGGTAGATCGTCCGGTCCTGCCCCGAGCAGGTTAAGTCCAACAAGATAAGCGACTTCGAACACTGTTCCAATTGCTACTGTTGGGACGCCCCGTTCGATACTGCTCAATGTGAGCGCCGATACTCCAGCCCTCTGAGCCAACTCCTTTTGATTCCATCGCCGAGCGCGCCGAGCCCTAGCGATCTCCAACCCGAGGATACTTGTAGTCGTGGTCGTCTGCGGCGTATATGAGTGAGCCTTTCGCATTCGAAACCTCCTTAAACTCACAATATATCATGTCTTAGGGCTCTAAACCATAATATATTATAGACAATCTGGACTGCTGCAGGCCCAGCAGCCTAGGCGCATAACATAAACAATTGAGAGTTGATGGCGCTAGATCTCAATCAAATCTCTCGTTTTTAGCTCCTATTAAAGGGCCGATAGACTTGCGCCTTAACGATTGAGCGCGAGGGGGCGAGATGAGTGAAAATGAAAAAGTCTCGATGCTCGGCCTTGCCTATGACGATGTTTTATTACTACCGGATGCCTCTGATGTTCTTCCCTCAGAAGTAAATACCGCGACACAGTTGACCAGAAATATTGCAATTGCAGTACCGCTGGTTTCATCCGCGATGGATACCGTCACTGAATCGGCAATGGCGATTGCAATGGCAAAAGCAGGCGGAATCGGAATCATCCATCGCAATTTGTCGATTGAAGAACAAGTTACACATGTAAAATTAGTGAAAAAGGTTGGTCTTGCTGGCGCTGCTGTCGGGGTTGGCGATGATGGTTTCGTGCGTGCACAAGCTCTAATCGAAGCAGGAGTTGATGTCATCGTTGTTGACACCGCTCATGGTCACCACCGCGCGGTTTTAGAAGCAATCGCTCGAATTAAGAAGTTCTCCTCAACAATTGAAATCATTGGTGGAAATGTGGCAACTCGCGCTGGGGCGCAAGCCCTCATTAATGCCGGAGCCGATGCAGTAAAAGTTGGCGTGGGACCGGGATCGATTTGCACGACACGCATTGTTACGGGAGTGGGAGTTCCGCAAATAACTGCGATTATGGAAGCAAGTAAAGCGTGCGCAAAAGCCGGCATCCCGCTCATTGCAGATGGTGGGCTTCAATATTCAGGCGACATTGTTAAAGCCCTTGTTGCTGGTGCAAACTCGGTAATGCTTGGCTCTCTTCTGGCTGGATGTGAAGAAGCACCGGGTGAGTTAGTCGAAATAGATGGTCGCAAATACAAGGCATATCGCGGAATGGGTTCGCTGGGGGCAATGCAATCGCGCAGTGGAAAAAAATCATATTCAAAAGACCGATATATGCAGGATGATGTTTTATCGGAAGACAAACTTATACCAGAAGGAATTGAAGGCAGAGTTGCATTTAGTGGAAGCGTCGCATCAGTTGTGCATCAACTTGTTGGTGGTTTGAGATCTGGAATGGGTTATGCCGGCGCACCTGATATCGAAACGCTCCGTCGCGAAGGTCGGTTAATTCAAATTACCGCTGCCGGCCTACAAGAGAGCCATCCGCATGATGTTTCGCACATGGCCGATGCTCCTAACTACGCCAGGAGAGGCTAAAAGCAATGGCTATGAATGAAGTTGAATTAGCACCGGGGAAAAGAGCCCGTATTGCTTACTCTTTTGACGATATTGCCATTGTCCCAAGCCGTCGCACGCGCGACCCAGAAGAAGTTTCAACGGCATGGCAAATCGATGCATATAAGTTTGATTTACCGATGTTGGCCGCTCCAATGGACTCAGTAGTCTCACCTGAAACTGCAATTGCAATTGGAAAGCTTGGTGGGCTTGGAGTTTTAAATCTTGAAGGTTTATGGACTCGTTATGAAGACCCACGCATTCCTTTGGGGGAAATTGCCTCGATGCCAGATAAACATGCGACACGGCGCATGCAAGAAATTTATAGCGCACCAATTCAACCAACTTTGATTAAAGAACGAATTCAGCAAATTCGTGATGCAGGTGTAACTGTCGCTGCCTCTTTATCGCCCCAACGTACTGCCCAATTACATAAAGTTGTCATTGATGCCGGCGTTGATATTTTCGTAATTCGAGGAACAACAGTTAGCGCCGAGCATGTGGCAAAAGAAAACGAAGCGCTTAACTTGAAAAAGTTCATTTACGAACTCGATGTCCCAGTCATTGTTGGCGGAGTTGCCACAGCAACAGGCGCACTTCACTTAATGCGCGCAGGGGCGGCCGGAGTTCTAGTAGGTTTTGGGGGAGGCGCTGCGCACACAACTCGCAAAGTTTTAGGCATTGAAGTTCCTATGGCCTCAGCCGTTGCAGAAGTTGCATCAGCGCGTCGGGAATACCTTGATGAATCTGGCGGACGTTACGTGCACGTAATAGCTGATGGTTCAGTTGGTCGAAGTGGAGATATCGCAAAAGCAATTGCTTGCGGAGCGGACGCCGTCATGATGGGATCACCGCTAGCAAAAGCGGTAGAAGCTCCGGGTCTGGGTTGGCATTGGGGGTCTGAAGCGCATCACCAAATTCTCCCACGAGGCGAGCGCGTGGCAGTTGGAACTTGTGGAACTTTGCAAGAGATTTTGATTGGCCCCTCTCACAGTGGTGATGGGTCTATGAACTTATTTGGTGCGCTGCGCAGGGCAATGGCCACATGTGGTTATTCAGATGTTAAAGAATTCCAACGCGTAGAGGTCCTTATCCATCGTGCCTACTAGCTCTGGCGTACTTGTCGTCGATTTTGGCGCGCAATATGCCCAACTCATCGCGCGCCGAGTTCGCGAAGCTAACGTTTTCTCTGAAATTGTCCCTTCCTCAATTACGGCAGCGCAAATTCGCGCACGAGCACCGGCGGCCATTATTTTATCTGGTGGACCAGCGAGTGTTTACGCGCAGAACGCACCGGTAATAGATGCAGAAATTTTCACTTTAGGAATTCCGGTCTTTGGGATTTGCTATGGTTTTCAAGCGATGGCCGTAGCCCTCGGTGGCGTTGTTAGTCAGACCGGTAAATCTGAATTCGGACGAACTGAGTTAAGTACCATCCCTACCTCAAAACTTTTTGCCACTCTGCCAGAACGACAGAGCGTTTGGATGTCTCATGGAGATGCGGTAACTGCAGCGCCTGCTGGTTTTGTTCTCTGCGCATCTACCGTTGATACCAGCGTTGCAGCTTTTGAAAGTTGCGATGGAAAACTCGCAGGAGTTCAATTTCACCCCGAAGTTCTTCATAGCGAACACGGAGCAGCAATTTTAAGAAATTGGTTAATCAATATCGCTGGCGCCTCTCCTACCTGGACAACTACCAACATTGCAGAAACTGAAATTGCGAAAGCTAAAGAAGTTATAGGTGCTAAGCGCGTGATTTGTGGTTTATCTGGTGGAGTTGATTCAGCGGTTGCCGCTGCGATTATTCAACGCGCAGTTGGTTCGCAACTCACATGTGTCTTTATTGACCATGGTTTGTTGCGTAGCGGTGAGTCAGAACAAGTCCAACGAGATTTTGTTGCTGTAACCGGTGTCGAATTAGTTGTCATCGACGCTGGTGAGCAATTTCTTAGCGCACTCATTGGTATAACTGATCCAGAAGAAAAGCGGAAAATCATCGGCCGTGAATTTATTCGTTCCTTTGAAAAAGCTGCCCGAGATATTGCATCAGGCGGAGAAGTTGAATTCCTAGTTCAGGGCACTTTGTATCCAGATGTAGTTGAATCTGGTGGCGGAGTTGGAACTGCGAACATTAAGTCACACCACAATGTTGGTGGCTTGCCTGATGACTTGAAATTTACTTTGATTGAACCTTTGCGGATGCTTTTTAAAGATGAAGTTCGAAAGGTAGGAATTGAACTTGGGCTTCCTGATGAGATTGTTTGGCGCCAACCATTTCCTGGGCCTGGTTTAGCTATTCGAATTATTGGTGAAGTAACCCGTGATCGGTTAGAGATCTTGCGCCACGCCGATCTCATTGCGCGCGAAGAGTTAAAATTAGCTGGACTTGATAGAACTATTTGGCAATGTCCAGTGGTATTACTGGCCGATGTCCGAAGCGTTGGGGTCCAAGGCGATGGCCGTACTTATGGCCATCCCATTGTTCTTCGTCCAGTCTCAAGTGAAGATGCTATGACTGCGGATTGGTCGAGAGTTCCCTATGAAGTTCTGGAGAGAATCTCAACGCGTATTACCAACGAAGTGCGCGAAGTTAACCGAGTCGTGTTGGATGTAACTAGTAAACCGCCTGGAACAATTGAATGGGAATGAAAATGAAGAAATTGCTGGCCGTGCTCTTCAGTATTACTTTCTTAATAACGTTAATGCCCCAGACTTTTGCTGAAGAAGTTAAAGTTAAAGCGCTCAAGTGCAGCAAAACTAAAGCAGTTGCGCATAAGTCAATTGTAATTAAACAACCAACCGTTGTTTCAAAGCGAATGCCTAAGACAATGACATTTAAAACAAATTGTGGTGACATCGTTGTTTCGCTTTTAGGAGATAAAGCACCCATAACCGTGACTGCCTTGACTACTTTGGCGCGCGGCGGATATTTCAATCAAAGCCTATGTCATCGATTAACAACAGCAGGTTTATTCGTTTTGCAATGTGGTGATCCAACTGCGAGCGGTAGCGGTTCACCTGCAGGTTGGAAAGGTTTCCCCGACGAGAATCTTCCAACGGGCAAACAAATGACATACCCGGCCGGAACTGTTGCCATGGCAAACTCAGGTCCGGGCACAAATGGCAGTCAAATCTTCTTTGTTTACGGCGATTCGGCCATTGGTGCTAACTACACAATTTGGGGAACCATTACTAAAGGCTTAGATTTACTAAAATCAATAGCAGCGCTGGGGGCGTTTAAATCAGATGGAAACGGCAAATATATCTACGCGCCAGATGGTTATCCAGTGCAGACGGTTGCGATTGAGAGAATTGTTATTCGTTAATTTGTATTAACAATTTTAAAAGCTTCTGCAATTCGCCCCTCAGCAAAACCTGCAGCTTTAGCGTGTTTGATTCCCCATGCGCGGACCACATTTTCTAACTCTGGATTGTGCGCAGTCTGAGAAACATGTGAGTACAGCGCTTTCATTTTCAAATGAAAAGTCGCTGTGATATCAACCCAATGATCTGGCGTAGGAAAAGCGGTCACCCATACTTCTTTGACTCGCCAAGGTTGCAGGCCTTCATCTTCCAGTAAATCAGTGAAAGCAAAAGAATTTCGCGCATCTGGATAAACAGCTTGAATAGAAGCTTCGCCGGCGGCTAAATGGTCTGGATGGCTTGCGCCGATGCGGTCCCAATTACGTTCGGGGCTTTGACAGACCAAGCGATCTGGCTGGGATATTCTAATTTGTCGGACTAAATCTTTCCGTAAACCAAGCGTTGCTTCTAAAAGCCCATCGGCGTAATTGAGAAACGTTACATCGGTAACGCCGACCGCAGCGGCAGCTTCACGTTGTTCACGTTGGCGAACTGCGGGCATATCTGCTTTCGTGATTCCGGAATCTTCTCCACCTTGGTCACCACTTGTGCAGAAAACGTAAGCAACATCAATTCCTTTTTCAACCCATTGCGCAATTGTTCCCGCAGCTCCGAAATCAGAGTCATCTGGATGAGCGCTGATGACCAAAACTCGTTTAATCTCACTATCTGCAATCGGCTTCATCGGCGAAGCCTAATAGACTTGCGACCATGGCGAGTACTGATCCGTTGCTGGCAGGGCTAAATCCGCAACAGCGTCAGGCTGTTATTCATGAAGGTGCTCCACTTCTCGTTGTAGCCGGTGCCGGTTCAGGCAAAACTCGGGTGCTTACGCGACGTATTGCTTACTTGATGTCACGTAGAAACGTTGCCCCGTATCAAATTCTTGCGATTACCTTTACTAATAAAGCTGCGGGCGAGATGAAAGAACGGGTAGCTGATCTAGTTGGGCCGATTGCGCAATCTATGTGGGTTTCAACTTTTCACTCTGCCTGCGTACGGATGTTACGGCGCGAGGCGCAGCGCCTTGGTTATAGCAATTCATTTAGTATTTACGACTCAGCTGATTCATTGAGGTTAATAACCATTGTTGCAAAAGAATTGAATTTAGATTCTAAACGTTACCCTGCTCGACAATTTCAAGCCATGATTTCGAACGCCAAGAATGAATTAATGGGTCCGCCAGATTACCTCAATCAAGCGTCCAATCAATTTGAAGAAGTTGTTGCGGATGTTTATGGGATATATCAACAACGTTTAGTGCGCTCAAATGCGATGGATTTCGATGATTTAATTTTGAAGACGGTACAAGTTCTGCAACAATTTCCGGAAGCTAAAGCGCGTTTTCGCTCACGTTTTCGCCATGTTTTAGTTGATGAGTATCAAGATACAAATCATGCGCAGTATGTCCTGGTAAAAGAGCTTGTTGGCAATGAAGCTGAAGGTATTCCTAGCGCTGAGTTATGTGTAGTGGGTGATGCCGATCAATCTATTTATGGGTTTCGTGGCGCAACAATACGGAACATTTTGCAATTTGAACTTGATTACCCTAAAGCCATCACCATCTTACTAGAGCAGAATTACCGTTCAACTCAAAATATTCTAAACGCCGCCAACGCTGTAATTACCAAGAATGTCAGCAGAAAAGCGAAAAATCTTTGGTCTGATGCAGGTGCTGGCGCGCCACTCATTGGATACGTTGGCGAAAATGAACATGATGAAGCAAAATTTGTAGCCGATGAGATTCGAGAGCTGCAACGAGAAGCTAAATCTAACCCGGGTGATACCGCGATTTTCTATCGCACTAATGCGCAGTCGCGTGTTTTCGAAGAGATCTTTATGCGAGCAGCTCTTCCTTATAAAGTCGTTGGTGGACTTCGATTCTACGAACGTAAAGAGGTCAAGGACCTGCTGGCTTATCTACGAGTGTTAGTTAATTTAGAAGATGAGATATCTCTGCGCAGAATCATCAATGTTCCAAAGCGCGGTATTGGTGACCGCGCTTTAGAAGTTGTTGAAGAATATTCCAAAGAGAACAATTTCACGTTATGGCAAAGCTTTAATCGTTGCAATGAAGCACCTGACATTCCATTGCGCGCCACGCAATCAATTAATGAATTCACCGCCATGATGAACGCGCTGAGCGTCTTGGTTGAGGCGAAAACTCGACCCTCGGTGATTATCGAAGCTGTGCTTGAACAATCTGGCTTACTTGCGCAACTTTCAAGTAGCCAAGACCCACAAGATGAAGTTCGGTTAGAGAACTTACAAGAGCTCCTGGCAGCGGGAATGGAGTACGAAGAGCGTCCAATTGATGCACTCGGTGAAGATGAAGAAATATCGCTAGCGGGTTTTCTCGAAAAAGTGGCACTCGTTGCTGACGCTGATGAAATTCCTGAAGGGGTCGACCATGGCGGAGTTGTTACATTAATGACTTTGCATACTGCTAAAGGTTTAGAATTTCCGACAGTTTTCTTAACGGGAATGGAAGATGGAATATTTCCGCACTCTCGCACTTTAGGCAAGGTCGAAGAGGTTGAAGAAGAGCGTCGCTTGGCATATGTTGGCTTAACTCGCGCGCGCGAACGTTTATATATTTCGCGCGCTCAATCCCGCTCATCATGGGGTGCTCCAACATATAACCCGCCTTCGCGATTCCTCGATGAAATTCCGGCAGAAGTTATCCAATGGCGCAATGGTTCTACTCCATCTCTTATACATAAACCTCGTCTGGCAACAACACCACCACCTCGGGCAACAGGACGTAAAGCCACTGCGATGGTGTTGACCGTTGGAGAGCGTGTCTCACATGACACATTCGGGCTCGGAACGGTAATTACTGTTGCCGGTGAAGGAGAGAAGTCGGAAGCCACAATTAACTTTGGATCCTACGGTGAGAAGCGTTTGCTCTTGCGTTACGCCCCGGTAGAGAAGCTCTAGGATTGCTCTCGTTCTCCATCAAAGGTGAATTGAATTGAAATGGAGTGATCGTGGATCTCTTTGAATATCAAGCCCGTGATCTCTTCGAAAAATATGGAGTCCCGGTATTAGCTGCGGCAATTGCAACCACAGGTGAAGAAGCGCAAGCCGCCGCAATTAAAGTCGGTGGTCGAGTTGTTGTTAAAGCACAAGTAAAAGTCGGTGGTCGCGGAAAAGCGGGCGGTATAAAACTTGCCAAAGATGCCGCTGATGCTCGCGTTAAAGCCGAAGCGATCTTAGGAATGGATATTAAAGGTCACATAGTTCGTACTGTGATGATTGCTGCGCAAGCGATGATTGAAGATGAGTACTACTTAGCCATTTTGCTTGATCGCTCGAACCGTACTTTCTTAGTGATGGCATCAGTTGCTGGCGGTATGGATATTGAGGAAGTCGCACAGACCGCGCCAGAAAAATTAGCGAAAGTTCCAGTTTCAGCACTCGTTGGAATTTCTCTTGAAAAGGCTAAGGAAATCGTGGCAACTGCACAATTTCCGCCCGATGTGGCCGATCAAGTTGCCGACGTTCTTGTAAAACTTTGGGGAGTATTTCAATCTGAAGAGGCAACCCTCGTTGAGGTAAACCCATTAATAAAAAGTAAAGATGGCAAAATCATTGCTCTCGATGGAAAAGTTACGCTCGATGAGAACGCTGGTTTTCGCCATCCCGACCACGAAGCCCTCATTGACCAAAGCGCAACTAGTGCACTTGAAGCTTTAGCGAAAGAGAAAAACCTTAATTATGTAAAACTTGAAGGTGAAGTTGGAATTATTGGGAATGGTGCGGGTTTAGTTATGAGCACTCTCGATGTTGTTGCCTACGCTGGTGAAAACCACGGCGGAGTTCGTCCTGCGAACTTTTTAGATATAGGTGGTGGAGCATCAGCCCAAGTCATGGCAGATGGTCTGGCGATTATTTTGGGTGATCCAGATGTTAAAAGTGTTTTTGTAAATGTCTTTGGTGGAATCACTGCGTGTGACGCAGTGGCTAACGGAATTGTTGCAGCGCTGGAACTACTTGGCGAGCGCGCAACGAAACCGATTGTTGTTCGCCTTGATGGGAATAACGTACTTGAAGGGCGTGCTATTTTAAGTAGGGCGGCACACCCACTTATTGAACAAGTAGAGACTATGGATGGAGCAGCAAATCGCGCTGCAGAATTGGCGGCGCGCTAATGGCAATTTTCTTAAACGAAAAAACTCGCGTCATCGTGCAAGGAATGACCGGGTCTGAAGGAAGTAAACACACGCGACGTATGTTGGCTTCAGGCACAGCGATTGTTGGTGGCGTTACGCCAGGTAAAGGTGGACAAGTTGTTGAGATTGATGGCCATAAACTTCCAGTTTTTAATACTATTGCCGAAGCGATGGCAGCCACTGATGCAAACGCATCCGTTGTTTTTGTTCCACCTAAATTTGCTAAAGCCGCTGTAATTGACGCCATTGATGCGGCAATGCCATTGATTGTTGTCATCACTGAAGGCATTCCGGTTCATGACTCGGTTAGTTTTTATGCTTACTCGCTGGCAAAAGGCAGAACTCGAATTATTGGACCGAACTGTCCAGGTCTCATAAGTCCGGGTAAATCGAATATCGGAATTATTCCGGCAGATATAACGGGAAATGGACCTATTGGTTTAGTTTCGAAGTCCGGAACACTCACTTACCAAATGATGTTCGAACTTCGCGACATTGGATTTAGTACAGCTGTTGGAATCGGCGGAGATCCAGTAATTGGAACTACCCACATTGATTGCTTACGAGCTTTTCAAGATGATCCAGAAACAGAGGCAATTGTCATGATTGGCGAAATCGGTGGAGATGCTGAAGAAAGAGCAGCAGCTTTTATTAGTGAATATGTAACTAAACCAGTAGTTGGTTACGTTGCAGGCTTTACCGCACCTGAAGGAAAAACAATGGGGCATGCCGGCGCGATTGTTTCTGGTTCATCGGGCACGGCTGCCGCTAAAGCAGCCGCCCTTGTTGCTGCAGGGGTGCGCGTCGGTAAAACGCCGAGTGAAGCTGCGCGATTGATGCGCGAAATCTTGGGCTGATAGGCAATGTTTACCAGGGTGCTTCTGGTCTCGGTGCCGCAAGTGCTCCGTAGCGTCGCGCTATTGCTTCTCCCAATTTCATTTATCGCACTCATCGCTTGGGCAACTGCTGGCAGCGCGACTGGCAATATGGACGACCCGTTACGTGCTGGCTTATGGATTTGGTTGGCAGCTCATCACATTCCTTTTTCGCTAACTTTGTCACCCGCCGGTATTTCAGGGCTTCTCTCATACTTGCCAATCGGTGCACTTATTTTTCCGATTTTTGCAATTCGCAGCGGGCTCTCTCGTACTTTGGATAATTTAAATGACACATCCTTAACTGCGCTAGCGCGAGTACTCTTTTCCTTCTGGTACACACTTGTTGCCACAGCTATCTCGTACTTCTCCGCTACCGAATCCGTTACTCCGATCTGGTATCTGACTCCAGCCATCGTTGGCCCATTGGCGCTTCTCATTTCTATGAGTGTGGGTAGACGCGCTCCGCTTACTCAACCCATTCTCTATAGTTCGCGAATTATCGCGCTCTTACTCGGATTTAGTTCAATTATTTTAGGCGTTTCACTTTTGTTGAATTTAGCAACAGTTAAGTACTTAACTCAAGTATTGCAACCGGGAATTTTTGGCGGTTTCTTGCTTCTCTTTCTTAACATTCTCTATTTACCAAATTTCGCGGTTGCGACTTTGTCTTATATATCCGGAGCAGGTTTTGCAGTTGGTTCCGAAACGTTTATTGCACCATGGTCTTATCGCTCGTCAGAAATCCCTGCCATCCCACTTCTTGGAGCGCTTCCCACTGGAACTCTCCCATGGGCACTTTTAGGAATTGTTTTTATTGTTACCGCTGGAGCCCTGCTTACCAGTTGGACAATTTCACTTAGCTCAAAAATCTTGTTACAAAGTTTCTTTATTGCCTCAGCTATATTTTTGATTTTGGCTGCACTTAGCGGTGGCCAGTTATTAACTCAATCAATGGGCTCTGTTGGAGTTTCAATTTGGCAAGCAGGGATTGCGGTAATTGGAGAGCTAGCAATAGGTGTGGCGCTAGCAATTTATCTACCACGCATTTCTATCGGTCGCGGCCGATGAACCAACGTTTAGTGATATTGGCTTCTGGTACAGGTTCACTTGCACAAGCCATAATCGAGGCAGGTCTAAACGTTGTTGCACTTATTTGCGATCAACCGAGCGCCTTTCTCCTGGAGCGATTCAAACACAGCGGAATTCAAGTTCACCTCTTGCCGATGGAAATAGTTAGAAGTGATTGGGATCGCAAATTAATTGCAATTGTGCACGAGCTGAAACCCGACCTAGTTATCAGTGCAGGTTTTATGAGAGTGCTCTCACCTGAATTTGTTGCAGATTTTAAAGTGATTAATAGCCACCCAGCGCTCCTTCCACTTTTTCCAGGTGCGCATGCCATTAGAGACGCCATTGTTGCTGGAGTCCAAACCACTGGCGCCACCGTTCATTGGGTTGACGCCGGCGTTGATACGGGTGAGATAATCGATCAAGTAGAAGTACAAGTTTTACCGCAAGAGACTGAAGCGGTTTTACATGAGCGAATTAAAGAGGTTGAGCGAGTGTTATTAGTAAATACGATTAAGAAACTACTAGCCAACATGGAACCGCATGTCTGAACTCAAACCAATCCGCAGGGCTCTGGTTAGCGTGTATGACAAGAGTCGGCTACTGGAGATCGGAAAAGCCTTAGCCGATGCCGGTGTTGAAATCTTATCGACAGGATCTACTGCTAAGAGTTTAGCGGAAGCTGGAATTGGCGTTACAGAGGTCAGCAAGTACACGGATTTTCCTGAAATTATGGGAGGTCGAGTCAAAACACTTCATCCTCGAATCCACTCCGGAATTTTGGCTGACCAAGGTAACCCGGAACATCTCGCTGCAATTGCGGCTTTAGATATCCAACCTTTCGATTTAGTAGTGATTAACTTGTATCCATTTGAAGCAACAATTACATCAGGTGCTGATTTTGCCGAATGCATCGAACAAATCGACATAGGTGGGCCATCGGCGCTGCGCGGGGCTGCGAAAAACTATGGCTCTGTCGCGGTCATTTGCCAGACTTCGCAATACGATGAGTTGATTGCGGGGCTGCAAGCAGGAGGTTTTACGGAAGAACAACGTAAGGGATTTGCGCTAGAAGTATTTCGCACCACTGCCGAATACGATTTAACAATTGCACAGTGGCTCGATTCAGAGAAAGAGCTACCGCGCTGGTTCGGAAGAATTTGGCACCGAAAAGATTCACTTCGATATGGCGAAAATCCTCATCAACGCTCGGCGATTTACTCAGGCGGACCTGCGGGTATCGTCGGTGCGAAACAACTGCACGGCAAAGAAATGTCTTTTAATAATTACACTGATGCTGATGCCGCTTGGAGAAGCGCCTTCGATCATCATCAACCATGTGTGGCAATTATTAAACATGCAAATCCATGCGGAATTGCAATAGGTGAAACAATTGCGCAAGCACATAAGAGCGCGCACGAGTGCGATCCGGTATCAGCATTCGGAGGTGTAGTTGCGGCTAATCGAGAAGTAAGTGTTGAGATGGCAACGCAGCTATCTGAAATTTTCACCGAGGTACTCATAGCCCCAAGTTATGCGCATGGCGCCGTCGAAATCCTCAGTAAGAAACCTGCTATTCGGATTTTGCAGCGTGATAATACGCATATTTCATCGATTGAAATGCGCCCAGTCTCGGGAGGTTTATTGTTACAGGAAAGCGATTTACTTAACGCGAGCGGTGATTTAGCAATTAACTGGAAACAAGTTTCAGGTTCACCAGTCGGGTCGCAGACTTTAGCCGAATTGGAATTTGCTTGGCGTAGCGTACGTGCAGTAAAAAGTAATGCGATATTGCTGAGCAAAGATGGAGCATCGATCGGAATTGGCATGGGGCAAGTGAACCGAGTTGATGCTGTCAAACTTGCAGTCGATCGAGCGGGCAACCGAGCTAATGGATCGGTTGCAGCAAGTGACGCTTTTTTCCCTTTTGCTGATGCCCTTGAAATATTAATTAGCGCAGGTGTTGTGGCCATAGTCCAACCAGGTGGAAGCGTACGTGATGAAGAGATCATCGCAGCTGCCCAAAAGGGCCAAGTTGCGATGTTTTTCACGGGCACAAGACACTTCTCGCACGGATAAGATTGCCCTTATGAGCGCAACAATTCTGGATGGAAAAGCCTTAGCGGCGATAATTAAATCTGATTTAGCTACCCGCGTTCTGGCGCTAAAAGCTCTGGGTAGAACTCCAGGTCTTGGCACTGTGCTAGTTGGCGATGATCCTGGTTCTCACTCTTACGTTGGTGGTAAGCACCGTGATTGCGGCGAAGTTGGCATTAATTCAATCCGGGTAGATTTGCCAGCGAGCGCCAGTCAAGCCGATATTCTCGCGGCGATTAATGATTTAAATAACTCAAAAGAATGCACTGGTTACATCGTGCAGTTGCCGCTACCAAAAGGAATAAACACTCAGAAGATTCTGGAAGCGATTGATCCAGTCAAAGATGCAGATGGTTTACACCCACTGAATTTAGGGCGATTGGTCGCCGGATATGACGCTCCACTTCCATGCACACCTCATGGAATCGTGGCACTTCTTAACCATTACAAAATTAATTTGCAGGGTGCCGAAGTTACCGTGATTGGACGTGGTTTAACGGTTGGTCGTCCGCTCGGATTATTACTTACGCGCAGGCAAGAAAATGCCACTGTAACTTTGACGCATACCGGAACTAAAGATTTAATTAAACATACAAAGACCGCAGATATCGTTGTGGCAGCCATTGGACAAGCGCACTTCTTAAAAGCCGAGATGATTAAATCTGGCGCCGTAGTGATCGATGTTGGAATCTCTCGTACCCCAGCAGGCCTACTTGGAGATGTTGCCCCAGATGTTATGGGCGTTGCATCTTTTGTGGCGCCCATGCCTGGGGGAGTTGGACCAATGACTCGGGCGATGTTGCTAAGTAATGTGGTGGATGCATGCGAATAAGCGAGAAAACTTTAAGAGTGGCGAGCGCGGCTTTGGCCTTCCTTGGCGTTCTAGCTGGAGTCTTTGGTGCAGTGCGTTTTGCCTCACTTGCGCTAGCTTTGGCAACTGCCGGTACCGCCTATCAATGGCGCCATAGCGCGCGAAGAATCGATTTCTACCTTCCAATGGCGCTAGCAGTTGCCCTTTTTGCGCTGGCAATTGCGCTCCCCCGCGGGCGGTAGAATTATCTTGACGTCAAGGTATCGAGAGATCTAGCGAGTAGAGAAAGAAGAGTTCGCGATGAACGGCAAAGTCACAGTAGTAGGTGCAGGTTTTTATGGTTCAACAACAGCCCTTCGTTTGGCGCAGTACAACGTTTTTGACACCGTTGTTTTAACAGATATCCTCGAAGGCAAGTCAGAAGGTTTGGCTTTAGATATTAACCAATCACGATCCATCGAGGGTTTTGAAACGAAAGTAATTGGTGCAACCACAACCGCGGCTGGCGCGGGATATGAAGTGACCGCGAATTCAGATGTTGTCATCATTACGGCAGGTCTTCCGCGCAAGCCGGGTATGAGTCGTATGGATCTACTCGACGTAAATGCTGGCATCGTTCGCGGTGTTGCAGAAAATATTGCAAAACATTCGCCCAACGCAGTCATCATCGTTGTTTCAAATCCGCTAGATGAAATGACAGCGCTTGCTCAAATCGCAACAGGTTTTCCAAAACATCGCGTGATGGGTCAAGCTGGAATGCTTGATACTGCACGATTCACACATTTCGTTGCTGAAAAACTTGGTTGTGCAGTTTCTTCTGTAACAACGCTCACACTTGGTTCTCACGGTGACACGATGGTTCCGGTTCCAAGTCGTTGCACAGTGGATGGAATACCGTTGAGTGAAAAACTTTCACAGAGTGAAATTAATGAATTAGTTGATCGCACTCGTAATGGCGGCGCAGAAATTGTTGCCCTCCTAAAAACTGGTTCGGCTTATTACGCACCATCAGCTGCAGCTGCACGAATGGCGAAAGCAGTTATTGAAGATTCGGGCGCGGTCATGCCAGTCTGCGCTTGGGTAGATGGTGAATACGGCATATCTGGTGTCTACCTTGGCGTTGAAGCGCAAATTGGTCGCACCGGAATTAAGAAAGTTATTGAAAGCGCTCTGACCGATTCGGAACTTAGTGCGCTTAAGGTTGCTGCCGTTGCAGTTCGTGCAAAACAAGCAGACGTTCAAGGGATGTAGGGGAGAGCAAAAAGATGAATAAAATCAAAGTAGAAGGCACGGTAGTTGAGCTAGATGGCGATGAAATGACCCGCATTATTTGGGCATTTATTAAAGACTCACTGATTTTGCCTTACCTCGACGTAAACCTTGAGTACTACGACTTGGGTATCGAAGCCCGCGATGCCACTAATGATCAAGTCACTATCGACTCAGCTCACGCTATTCAAAAACATGGAGTCGGAATAAAATGTGCGACTATCACGCCAGATGAAGCGCGCGTAAAAGAATTTAATTTAAAGCAAATGTGGAAATCACCTAACGGAACTGTCCGTAATATTTTAGGTGGAGTTATTTTCCGCGAACCAATCATTATTAGCAATGTTCCACGATTGGTTCCGCACTGGACAAAACCAATTGTCATAGGTCGTCACGCTTTTGGCGATCAATATCGCGCGACAGATTTCAAAGTTCCAGGTCCAGGAAAGTTAACTATAACTTTCACGCCAGAAGATGGTTCGAAACCAATGGAGTTCAATGTCTTTGATTTTCCATCAGCAGGGGTTGCTATGGCGATGTATAACCTCGATGATTCGATTCGCGATTTCGCCCGCGCATCTATGAATTACGGACTCAATCGCAAGTACCCAGTATTCCTATCGACCAAGAACACAATTCTTAAAGCATACGATGGGCGCTTTAAAGATATCTTCGCCGAAGTTTATGAAGCCGAGTTTAAGGCCGACTTTATTGCTGCTGGAATTGAATATGAACACCGTTTAATCGATGACATGGTGGCAACTTCGCTACGTTGGGAAGGCGGATATGTCTGGGCTTGCAAGAATTACGATGGTGATGTTCAGTCAGATACCATCGCGCAAGGTTATGGTTCACTCGGTTTGATGACTTCGGTTTTGATGACGCCAGATGGAAAGATTGTTGAGTCAGAAGCGGCTCACGGAACTGTTACTCGTCACTACCGCGATCACCAAGCTGGAAAAGCCACATCAACAAACCCAATTGCTTCAATCTTTGCTTGGACTCGCGGCCTTGCGCATCGCGCAAAACTTGATAACAATCCATCACTTGCGCAGTTCTGTGCAACTCTCGAAGCGGTCTGCATTGCCACCGTGGAGTCAGGGAAAATGACGAAGGATTTAGCTCTTCTAGTCGGACCCGATGCTCCTTGGCAGAACACCCAAGAGTTCTTGGCCGCAATCGATGAGAACTTGAAATCGGTGATGGCTTAGCCCGCCATGACGGTTTTAATAAAACTTGAGTTAAAAGGATAAAGGGGAAGTAAGCAAGCGTTAAATGCGTGGTAAGTATCTGGTTTCCCCGCCCAAGTGTGCTCAACCACTTCTTGTGCTGGATTTAGTTCGTGAAACCATGAACCATTTACTTTATCGATGACCTTTGAATCTACGTACTCCCACCAATTGTGATAATCCTGCCGGTAAGTTTCAGCGCCGGTTTGCAGATAAAGAGCGTGCGCCGACATGAGTGCTTCAGCGGCAACCCAATACATTCTGGAGGTAACTATCGGTTTTCCGGACCAGTCAATTGTGTAAACAAAACCTGGGCTACCATCTACCGCCCAGCCGAATTCACGGCCAACTTGGTAGAGGGAAATCGCAGCGCTATCTATCCAACTTAAATCTTCGCCAGTTCCAACCATTTGCACTTTACTATGAAGAATTAAACGTGACCATTCAAAGAGATGGCCGATGGTGACTCCATAAGGTCTAAAGGGATCAGCTGGATTGGCTATATTGAAATCTCTGACTTGCTCCCATTTCTCGTTAAAATGTTCGGGCAAAAACCAGTTGTTACTTCGAGCTAATCCATCAATTGCGCCCTTAGCGATTCGGTAGGCGCGATCACGGTATTTCTTCTCGCCAGTTACGTCGAAAGCTGCGGTAAATGCTTCCACTGCATGCATATTGGCATTAATACCGCGATAGGTATCTAACTTCTGGAAGTTGTTATCCCATGAATTTCTTAGAAATCCATACTCCTCATCCCAGAAATACTTTTCAATGGTTTCGTCAATTGCAGCAATTAATTCATCGGCTCTTGGGCTGCCGACTATTTTTGCAGTGCACGCGGCGAGCAGCACGAAAACTTGATCGTATGCCAGTTTTTCTGAGCTAATCGCTTCGCCTTCACTATTTATGGCGTTATAGAAACCACCCGATCTCTTGTCGTGAAAAAGTTCAAGAATCGCGGCGACTCCAGCATCGACATATTTCTTACCGTCAATGAGTCCGGCTAAGTGTCCCAAACCAAAAACTTGAACCATGCGACATTGAACATAGACTTCTCGCGGTTTGCTCTCGTCAATTTGGCCATAAGTATTTAAGTAGCCAAAACCACCCTCCTCTTTAAATGATCCGCCAGAAAAATCCAGCAATGAGCGCGCCTGCTCGGTAAGAAACTCACTCTCAAACTTTGAAATTTTACTTTTCTCCCTAAGAATTACTTTATGCGTTCGCCATTCGTTGCATTGAAGAGGTGTACAACACTTGGAATTGCTGAAACAGTAATTGTTTGACCGGGCGCAGGTGGGTTCTTTGGATCCCAACGAACAATTACTTGTGCGCTTTCATCTGATGCATTAGCGAAACTGACCGTTGAATCAGCAGGTTTTCCATAAACAAATGCATCTGCGCCGAGTTCTTCAACAACTTCAACAAGAACATGGAATCCGGTAGTCGATGGAGTGAAGTTTTCTGGTCGAATTCCAACAGTGACGCTTGCACCCACACGGGCTGGAACATCGATTGCGAGGTCGCCCAGCATTGCTTTTCCTCCGCTAACTGGAGCGTTAAATAAGTTCATTGCAGGGGAACCAATAAATCCTGCAACGAAAGCATTTGTTGGGTTCTCATAAAGATGGCGCGGTGTATCAACTTGTTGGAGCAAGCCATCTTTAAGAACTGCAACGCGATCACCCATTGTCATAGCTTCAACTTGATCGTGAGTTACATAAACTGTTGTGGTGCCTAAACGACGTTGCAGAGCCGCGATTTGGGTACGCGTTGCAACGCGCAACTTCGCATCAAGGTTTGAGAGAGGTTCATCCATAAGGAATACCTGTGGTTCGCGAACAATCGCGCGACCCATAGCAACGCGCTGACGTTGTCCACCAGAGAGTGATTTCGGTTTGCGATCTAAATATGGTTCGAGGTCAAGCAACTTTGCAGCGTCCAAAACGCGACGGATACGTTCTTCTTTTGGAGTTCCAGCAATTTTTAGTGCGAAACCCATATTTTCTGCCACGGTCATATGTGGGTACAACGCGTATGACTGGAAGACCATTGCAATATCGCGATCTTTAGGCGCAACATTTGTTACATCGCGACCGCCAATTAAAATACGACCGGTATCAATTTCTTCAAGCCCTGCCAACATTCGAAGTGATGTTGACTTTCCGCAACCCGATGGTCCAACGAGAACTAAGAACTCACCATCATTTACAGCGAGGTTTAATTTATCGACAGCAGGGGTGGTTGTTCCTGGATAGGTGCGTGATGCGTTTTCAAATACAACTGATGCCATGAGAAATATCTCCTTCTCCGAGCAGGTACGTGCTCGACGGTCCGAGGATGAAGGCGCTCATCGGGGTTCCGGTGAGCGTGATGGAAGGTTACCGCCCTTCCTCACCCAAATGGAAGTCCTATACTTACCCACATAATGGAACCACACTCGCTGGGATCTCTGCTCGCTGATCTCGCAATCGTTGCAGGGCTCATTCTGCTCGCCTCATTCTTTGTCGCCGCAGAAATTGCTCTCATCTCGCTCCGGGAGAGCCAGATTCGCCAACTCGCAACTCGCTCAAAGCGTGGCGCCAGAGTTGCAGCGCTAGCGCAAAACCCAAACCGCTTTCTTGCCACAGTACAAGTTGGCGTGACTGTCAGTGGTTTCTTATCAGCTGCCATCGGTGCTCAAAAGCTCGGAGGATATGTCGCTCCAAGGCTTGAAGATTTAGGTATCGCCCGTGGGTGGGCCGTCACTATCTCACTCATTGGCGTGACCTTTGGAATTGCATACTTCTCTTTGGTTTTTGGTGAACTTGTACCAAAGCGTTTAGCTCTATTTCGAAACGAAGAGATTGCGCTGGCATCGGCCCCAATCATAGATTTTATTGCCAAGTTGTTTTACCCGATTATTTGGCTACTTTCGCATTCAACAAATGTGCTTGTTCGAGCGTTTGGCGTAGATCCAAAAGCAGCGCGCAGTCAAATGTCAGAAGAAGAACTCCTTGATTTGGTGGCAGGACATGCAGCGCTGACTGCGGTCGAACGCGATATCGTCGAAGAAGTTTTTAACGTGTCACAGCGACAAGTTCATGAAGTCATGGTTCCGCGTACTGAAGTTGATTTTATGGATGCTTCGTTTTTGGTAAGTCAAGCAATTGCGCTCGCAGTTAATAAAGCGCATTCGCGTTATCCAGTTGTTCGTGGATCTACCGATGAAGTTGTTGGTTTCATTCACGTTCGTGATTTGCTCGACCCGACTCGAGCCAACGGGAGCGTCAAAATTGAAGAGTTAGTTCGCAACATTATGTTTTTGCCAGGGACAAAGGGCATCTTGCCCGCCCTAACTGAAATGCGTAACCAACGCCAACATCTTGCCATTGTTCTCGATGAGTATGGTGGCACGGATGGAATTGTGACCCTTGAGGATTTAGTTGAATGCTTAATTGGTGATATTCGCGATGAATATGACAGCGATGAACTCGACTTATCGGCGCAAACGCGAACGGGGGATTTCGAAGTAGATGGGCTGATCTCTATCGAGGACCTCTTGGATCAATCTGGGATTGAACTTCCAGCAGGTCCTTACGAAACCGCGAGTGGCTTTGTCATGCATTTTCTAGGGCGAATTCCTAAAGCCCACGATGTAGTTAGCGTTAATGGCGTCCGAATTACAGTCCTATCCATGGAAGGTAAACGCGCAGGAACCTTATTAATCTCGCGCTCGGCCTAACTCATGAAAGAACTAACTCATGAAAGAATCGGCCATGTCCGTTAAGCGCGTGCTCTCAGGTATTCAACCGACTAGTGACTCATTCCACCTTGGAAATTATTTAGGTGCAGTAAAGCAATGGGTTGAACTACAAGAAGGACACGATGCTTTTTATTGCATCGTAGATTTACATGCGCTAACTGTTGAAACCGAACCTGCACAATTACGCCGCCGCACTTTGGCAGCTGCTGCGCAACTGTTAGCTCTTGGTATTTCGCCAGAGAAATCAACGCTCTTTGTGCAATCGCAAGTTCCACAACACAATCAATTAGGTTGGCTAATGGAGTGCATGGCAGGCTTTGGTGAAGCAAGTCGCATGGTGCAATTCAAAGAAAAGTCTTCCAAATCAGGTACCGACCGTACTGTTGTTGGTTTATTTACATACCCAATGTTGCAAGCCGCCGACATCTTGTTATACCAAACGGATTTAGTTCCAGTTGGTGAAGATCAACGTCAACATATTGAACTGACTCGTGACTTAGCGCAAAGATTTAATTCGCGTTATGGCGAGACTTTCCAATTGCCGCAGGCCTATATTCTTAAGGCAGCTGCAAAGATTCAAGATTTGCAAGACCCAACTGTCAAGATGAGTAAGTCTTCCGGGCCTGGCGCAGGCGTTATTGAAATTATGGATACCCCAGATGCAAATGCAAAGAAAATAAAGAGCGCTATGACCGATGCTGGACGTGAAGTGAGATTTGATGAGAAAGGCAAAGCGGGCATAAGTAATTTGCTCACAATCCACTCGGCCCTTTCCATGAAATCGATTGTCGAACTGGAGAGCGAGTTCGAAGGTAAGGGGTACGGAGAATTCAAAGCGGCAGTGGCGCAGGTGGTAGTTGAATATTTGCGTCCAATCCGCGCCAAAGCCCTCGATTTACTCAACGATGAGGCCCACCTCCTCCAACTTCTCCACAGTGGAGCTGAAAAAGCGCGAGAAGTGGCTTCAAAGACGCTAATGCAGGCTTATAACAACTTAGGTGTAGTGAGTTAATCACTTTGCTTAAAGCCCAACTATCAACTTGTAGTTGAGTGTTTTCCAAAACGTTACAACCTTGCAACGTTTTTTCGCGCGCTCTTTATTGAGTTTATACAGGCTCAACTACTAGGCTGGCGATTACACATCAACCTTTTATAACTGCACATTCGAGTACTTATAAAAGACCCCTGGGAGGAAAATTGAAGAAGATATTTCGTCTAGTAGCAGTTGCGGCTGCAGCAACTCTTGTAGCAACTCTTTTTGTTGCTCCATCAGCAACGGCCGTAAAACATACAAAAATAAAAGTTGGTCTTGCCTATGACATCGGTGGACGGGGAGATAAATCTTTCAATGACTCAGCAGCAGCTGGTCTTGATGCAGCAAAGAAGAAATTTGGCGTTGCCGCCAAGGAAGTAACTGTTGGAACTGGTTCAGATTCAGAGCGCGAAGCAAAACTTCGTCTACTTGCATCAGCTGGTTACAACCCAATTATTGCAGTCGGTTGGCTTTATGGTGGACCTTTGAAGAAGGTTGCAGCGGATTATCCAAATGTTCAATTCGGAATCGTTGATGATGCCTCCGTTGATTTGCTCAACGTAGCTTCACTCGTATTTGCTGAAGAACAAGGTTCATACCTTGCTGGAGTTGCAGCAGCCCTTGCTTCCAAGTCAGGCAAGATCGGCTACATCGGCGGAGTTCGCATTCCATTGCTTCAGAAGTTTGAAGCAGGTTTCGTTGCTGGAGTTAAAGCAACAAATAAGAAGGCAACTGTTAACGTCAAGTACGTTACAGAGTTCCCTGACTTCTCTGGTTTCAATGATCCTGCTAAAGCAAAAGTTATTGCTAAAGGCATGATTGACAAGAAGGTCGATGTTATCTACTCAGCAGCAGGTGGTTCAGGTGCGGGTAACTTCGCAGCTGCAACCGAAGCTGCAGCAGCAGGCAAGAAGGTATGGACAATCGGTGTTGACTCCGATCAATATCTTTCAGCATCAGCTGCTGAGAAGAAGAACATGCTCACATCAATGCTCAAGCGCGTAGACCGCGCTGTTTACGATGTTATTGCAACTGCAGTAGCAGGTAGCAGCGTTAATGACGTACTAGATGCCAAAGCTGGTATTTACGGACGCCACTATAACTTGGCACTCGATGGTGTTGGTGTTTCTTACTCAGGTGGATACATCACCAAGTACAAAGCCACAATTGATAAGGCAGCTGCCGCAATCAAGTCTGGCAAAATCGTAGTTCCAACAAAGCCATAACCTTGGTTTAGTAGTATTTAGCCCGGCCAGAAGAGTTAAATCTCCTCTTACCGGGCTAAATACTTTTCTAATTTGAGATACTTTATCAACCTTACATTAGGAGATTAATTTTGAGCCTCGCTGTAGAACTTCGCCACATTGCAAAGCGCTTCCCTGGAGTCATCGCGAGTAAAGATGTTTCCATGAAAGTTGAAACTGGCTCTGTACACGCCTTAGTCGGCGAAAATGGCGCAGGTAAATCAACTGTTATGAAAATTCTTTATGGAATGCAGCGTCCAGATAGCGGTGAAATTTTAATTAACGGTGAGTTAGTTCATTTTAAGAATCCAAATGACGCGATTGCAGCAAATATCGGCATGGTGCACCAACACTTTATGTTGGCCGATAATTTCACCGTTTTAGAAAATATTATTTTAGGTTCTGAGCCAACCAGTAAAGGCAAAATAGATTTTGGCGCGGCGAGGAAGAAGATTTCAGAGATGGCCAAGGCTTACGGCCTTGAAGTTGATCCTGATGTACTAGTTGAAAGTTTAGGTGTTGGCCAGCGTCAACGTGTTGAAATTCTTAAAGTCCTTTACCGCGGCGCGAAAATTCTTATTTTCGATGAACCAACTGCAGTGTTAGTTCCGCAAGAAGTGGATGAGTTATTCAAGGCACTTGCAGGTTTACGTGCTCAAGGAATGGCGCTTATCTTTATCTCACACAAATTGGATGAAGTATTACGTGTGGCAGATCAAGTAACGGTAGTCCGTGCCGGTTCCACCGTTGCGCAAGTCAACGCCAAAGATGTAACTGCGCGCGAGTTAGCACAACTCATGGTGGGCAGTGAATTACCGCAACCGCAAATACGTGGCGATACTCGTCGCGAAGAAGTAACGCTTGCGCTAAAAGATGTTTCCATGCCGACGCAATCTGGAAGTCGTGATTTGCTTTCTCACATCTCTTTTAACCTTCATGCCGGTGAAGTTGTTGGCATTGCAGGCGTTGAAGGTAACGGCCAAGCTGAGTTAGTTGAAGCTATTTTAGGCTTGCAGCGCTACACCGGATCTATTGAGTTTAAATCGCAACCAATAGATGAATTAGAGGTGGCAGACCGGAGAGATCTTGGAATTGGTTTTATTCCAGAGGATCGCCAACGCCAAGCGTTAATGATGAGTTCACCGCTCTGGGAGAATCGAATTTTGGGACATCAACGCGGTAAACCTGTAATGAACGGTTTTATTCTCGACAAGGCAGCCACAATTGCCGATACAGAACGCATCATGGAAGAGTTTGATGTTCGAGCTTTAGGTCCTGATTCCTTGGCAACAGCGCTCTCGGGTGGAAACCAACAAAAATTTATTGTAGGCCGCGAAATGAGTAAAGTGCCGGCGCTCCTCGTTGCCTCACACCCAACTCGAGGAGTCGATGTTGGTGCGCAAGGTGCGATTTGGGAAGTCCTGCGCAGAGCGCGTGAAAACGGTATGGCGATAGTTTTAATTTCAGCCGATTTGCACGAGTTAATTGGGATGTCTGACCGCTTACTTGTGATGTTGCGTGGCGCGATTACCGCCGAATTAGACCCACGCAAGACAACCCCTGAAGCTCTCGGTTCAGCGATGACAGGCGCGTCATGAAAAAGTTCTCACCGCTGCGAATTGGTTTAGCAGTTGTAGCCCCGCTAGCTGCTGCGCTCTTCTCAATTTTAATTTCGAGTCTGGCAGTTCTGGCTTCCAAGAAGTCTCCAATTGAGGCGTATAAGACAATGTGGGAATTTGGTTCACAACCAGCCAACTTAATGGAAACGCTCAATATCGCCACTCCTTTTTACATTGCAGCCCTAGCAGTTGCCGTAACTTTTCGAGCAGGTTTATTTAATATCGGAGTTGAAGGCCAGCTTCGTTTAGGCGCGCTCTTCGCAGCTTACTTCGGGGCGATGTTTTCGTTGCCTCCAATTTTGCACATTCTGGCAATCTTCTTGATAGCGATGAGCGTTGGTGGATTGTGGGCAGCGATTGCTGGTTATCTTAAAGTTAAACGTGGAGTCAGTGAAGTAATTTCCACAATCATGCTCAACGCTTTGGCTGGCGGGCTTTCGGCATATCTTTTAGCTACTCACTTCACAGTGAAAACGGACGGTTTAAATTCTAACAATTTATATACAAAAGAAATTTCAGAATCTGGTCGCATTCCCAATCTCATGCCATTTCTTAATAAATTAGGCATTAAAGACCAACCCGGAAGCGGAGTCTTTGGAATGTTATTAGTGGCGGTAGCTCTCGGTATCACTTTCTGGTTTGTCGTAAATCGCACCCGTTTTGGTTTTGAACTTCGCGCTACTGGAATTAATCCCATTGCAGCAAGAGTGAGTGGTGTGAATTCCAAGAAAATGACCATCATTGCGATGGCAGCAAGTGGTGCAATCGCAAGCTTGGCAGGACTTACCAACATTCTTGGCGACACCTATCAATTCACTATGGGTTTTAGAACTGGAATCGGGTTCACTGCGATTGCAGTAGCTCTACTGGGGAGAAATTCTGCTGGCGGCATGGCGATTAGCGCCCTGCTCTTTGCTTTCCTTGAAGTAAGTTCGCGCGCGCTCGAATTAATCGATATCGCACCTGAAACTTATGTGATTATGCAAGGTTCGATTTTGCTCAGTGCAGTTATTGCCTACGAAGTGGTGCGCCGTTACAAGATAACGGTGCAAAGTAACGAATTCGCAAAGGCGGTACATCAATGAGAGGCCGTGCGCTAAAACTTGGGTCATATATTTTTATTTCCATTTTTATTTTATCTATAGTTCGAGTATTCACTGGCGCCACTGATTTAACCAGCGTAGGTACGGCATCCGCTGCGCTATTACTTTCAGTTCCAATAATCCTTGCCGCCCTAGGTGGACTTTATTCAGAACGTGCAGGTGTTGTAAATATTGGTCTTGAAGGCATGATGATTATGGGTGCTTGGGCTGGTGGTTTTATTGGTTACAGACATGGTCCATGGTTTGGCTTACTAGGCGCAATAGTTTTTGGAGCGGTGGGCGGCTTGATTCACGCAATTGCAACTGTTGGCTTTGGCGTTGATCATGTTGTTTCTGGTGTTGCCATCAACATCATTGCGGTGGGCTTAGTCCGTTACTTATCTACCGTGCTTTATATGGATGGGGAATGGCCAGGACCATCACAATCACCCGATATTGCTTCTATTGGCTATACCGGACTCCCCATTCTCTCTGGCGGAACTTTCTTTGGTTGGCATAGTCCTGATCTATCGCAGGCGCTTGCTGATAAAGGATGGTTCTTTATTTCTGATGTTTCATCAATTTTCCGTGGGTTAACTGGAGATCTCTCTTATATCACTGTCATAGCAATTCTCTTTATCCCAGCATCGTATTTCATTCTTTGGAAAACATCTTTTGGTTTGCGATTGCGCAGCGCGGGTGAAGCACCAACAGCTGCTGAATCTCTCGGTGTAAATGTTTATAAAATGAAGTGTATCGGAGTGCTTCTATCTGGTGGTTTTGCTGGTCTTGGTGGCGGCTTTTTAGCCCTAGTCGCAACCAATCACTATCAAGAGAATCAAGTTGCAGGTCGTGGCTATGTTGGTTTGGCTGCACTTATCTTTGGTAATTATCGACCAGGCGGTCTTTTGATGGGTGCAGGGTTATTTGGTTTTGCCGATGCGCTACAACTGCGCGATTCTGCATCAATTCATGCTTTACTTTTAATAGTTGCTTTAATCTTACTTGCCCTTATTGTTCGAGATATCCGTAAAGGTAAGTTTATAAAGGCAGCGATTAGTTTCCTCTTTGCTAGTGGATCAATCTGGTTCTTTATCGCAGTGAAGGAACTTCCTGGACAACTTGTAACAATGACCCCATATATTGCAACGCTCTTAGTTATGTCGCTTGCCTCGCAAAAACTTCGAATACCGGCAGCCGTTGGAATGGCATATCGTCGTGGTGGTCTTAAATGAGCGATATCGATTGGGAAGAGTTACATGCGCGCGCTATTGAGATAATGAAAAAGGCATATGCGCCATATTCAAAGTTTCCAGTTGGTGTAGCAGCACTGGTAAGCGATGGAAGAATCGTTACTGGATGCAATGTTGAAAATGCTAGTTATGGACTTGGTTTATGCGCTGAATGTGGCCTCGTTTCCACTCTGATCGCAAGCGGTGGTGGACGGTTACTTGCCATTGTCTGTGTTGATGGCCAAGGAAATTATTTAGCACCGTGTGGACGTTGCCGGCAATTGCTCTTTGAACATGGCGGCGGCGGAGCTCTACTCATGACGGATTCTGGAATTGAAAAAATGTCAGCAATGCTGCCTTGGGCTTTTGGTCCAGAAAATCTTAATCGTAACGAGCGCTAAATGACAGAAGTAGAAGCTTTTTCGGCAGTTGAAATCATCGCTGCAAAACGCGATCGACGCCAATTAACCAATCCGCAAATAGATTGGGTGGTTGACGCTTATACCCGTGGATCCATCGCTGATGAGCAAATGTCAGCGTTACTTATGGCTATTTTGCTTAACGGTATGGAGTTAAGCGAGATTTCACGCTGGACCGATGCGATGGTCAATAGCGGTGAGCGGATGAATTGGTCAGTACTCGATCGCCCAACCGTTGACAAGCATTCAACTGGCGGCGTCGGCGATAAAATAACGTTACCTCTGGCCCCACTTATTGCTGCATGCGGAGCAGCAGTCCCACAGATATCTGGTCGAGGTCTTGGCCATACCGGTGGAACGCTAGATAAATTGGAATCAATTCCTGGATGGCAAGCGAACCTCTCTAACGCGCAAATGTTGGCAGTGCTACAAGAATGTGGCGCAGTTATTTGTGCGGCGGGAGAGGGTCTTGCACCTGCAGATAGAAAGTTATACGCACTTCGCGATGTAACGGCGACAGTTGAGTCAATACCACTTATCGCTTCTTCTATTATGAGTAAAAAGATTGCCGAAGGAACGAGCGCTTTGATTTTAGATGTAAAAACCGGAGCAGGTGCTTTTATGAGCGACCCTGCGAAAGCTAAAGAACTTGCAGAAGTTATGGTTGGTCTTGGAACACGTGCCGGAATTAAAACTCGTGCTCTTATTACCGCAATGGATGTTCCACTGGGTTTAACTGCCGGAAATGCGCTAGAGGTTCGTGAATCGGTTGAAGTTCTCGCCGGTGGCGGCCCTTGGGATATCGTTGAGTTAACAATTCTTCTCGCGCGCGAAGCGTTAGAAGTTGCCGGAGTTAATGGCGCCGATCCAGCTGATGCGTTAAAAAACGGTAAAGCAATGGATGTGTGGCGCAAAATGATTAAAGCTCAAGGTGGCGATCCTGATGCCCAGCTTCCCAGAGCTAAAGAAAATTTAGTGATCACCGCCGAAAGATCGGGGACAATGCTTTCGATGGATGCAATGAAAGTTGGTATTGCCGCTTGGCGGCTAGGTGCTGGACGTTCACGACAAGGCGAAAGCGTTCAGGCAGGTGCTGGAATAGAGATGCACGCAAAACCGGGAGATAAAGTTTGCGCGGGTTCACCGCTTTACACCCTGCATACCGATACGCCAGCAGCTTTTGCTCGAGCGCAAGAATCGCTAGAAAGCTCGGTCGTTATTGGTGATTTACCACCGGATGGGAAACTCGATAGATTGCCGTTAATACTTGAGCGAATTGTTGGCTAGTCAGGAGTGGTTGTGAACCTTGCATCTCTACCGAGTAAGGATCAAATTAAACGGATCCCGAAAGTTCTAATTCATGACCACTTAGATGGTGGCCTTCGTCCACAAACAATTATTGATATTGCGCTCGAGATTGGTTATACCGCCCTTCCCACGCGCGACGCTGGCGAACTTGCGACATGGTTTCGACAATCATGTGACTCAGGTTCACTCGTTAGATATTTGGAAACTTTCTCTCACACAATTGCAGTGATGCAACGCAGAGAAGACATTATTCGAGTTGCTCGAGAATGCGCTTTAGATCTAGCTCGCGATGGGGTCGTCTATGCCGAAGTTCGTGGTGCCCCAGAGTTATTTACTGAAAAAGGTCTAACACTTGCTGACGTTATTGAGGCGACTCTTGAAGGTTATCGGCAAGGTACGCAAGATGCCGCTAGCGAGGGTCATTCGATTAAGGTTTATTCACTTCTCTGTGGAATGCGACAAAATAACCGATCGCAAGAAGTTGCAGAACTTGTAGTTAAGTATCGCGATAAAGGCGTAGTTGGTTTTGATATCGCTGGTCCTGAAGATGGTTTTCCACCAAGTGATCAGAAAGATTCCTTCGACTATTTACGCAAAGAGAATGCCCACTTCACAATTCATGCCGGCGAAGCTTATGGTTTGCCCTCTATCTGGGAGGCGCTCCAAATATGTGGAGCTGAACGTTTAGGTCATGGCGTTCGCATCATCGACGATATTGATTTCTCTGGTCTCCAACCAAAGTTAGGAATCTTGGCATCCTATGTTCGAGATCGAAGAATTCCGCTTGAGCTATGTCCAACCTCGAATCTACAAACCGGAGCAGCTCATAGTTATGCCGAACATCCAATTGGCGTGCTAGCAGAGTTACGGTTTCGCGTGACTCTCAATACCGATAATCGGTTAATGAGCCAGACCTCTATGTCGCTTGAGATGGAAGAATGCGTAAAAGCTTTTGGCTGGAATTTTGCGCAATTGCAGCGCGTGACCATCAATGCGATGAAGAGCGCTTTCATTCCTTATCCAGAGCGCCTAAAAATCATTGAAGAAGTGATTAAGCCAGGGTATGCCCAGATCGTGGCCGAATAAGTGCTTGATTTTAGTGATCCAGAGTTTGTTGCAGACCCTTACCCTGCCCTGGCAGAGTTAAGAAGTGAAGGAAAGCCGATTTGGCATGAAGGTTTACAAATGTTTTTAGCTGCAACTCATGAAGATGCCAATAATGTTTTCCGCAATAAATCCTTAGGCCGAATCTTTACCGCGAAAACGCCTGAATTTGACTGGGAAGTTTTTAATTGGCTTCACGCTGATTCAATTCTAGATAGCGAACCTCCCAAACATACCCGGCTCCGTGCCCTTGTATCCAAAGCTTTTAATCGAAATAAAATCGAAGGAATGCGTCCGGCAGTAGAGAGAATTACCAGAGAGTTACTAGATTCGATTGACGTCAAAGTTAAAGCTGGCGAAACTTTTGATTTAATTGGTGATTACGCCGAACCACTACCTGTAAAAATCATTGCTGAATTGTTAGGTTTTCCAGAATCAGAAGAACATCTCTTGCGGCCGTGGTCGCAAGCAATTGTAAAGATGTATGAAGTCAATCCGACCCAAGAACATCAAACCGATGCTAAGAGAGCAGCGAAGGAATTTGCTGATTATGTTCATTCCCTTGCCGCGTACCGAAAGAGCAACCCTGGAAGCGATCTCATTACAGATTTAGCAGCGGTTGAAGAGAGCGGTGAAAAACTCAACGCTCACGAGTTGGTCGCAACCTGCGTACTTCTCCTTAATGCTGGCCATGAAGCAAGTGTCAATGCCTTTGGAAATGGAATGGTTGCAACTCTCCAACGCCCAGATCAAAGTGAACTTCTTCGAAATAACGCTCGCGGCCTTACTGAGACCGCTCTTGAAGAGTTCATGCGCTTTGATGCGCCGCTGCATTTCTTTGAGCGCACCGCAACAAAGGCAACCCTAATTGGTGGCGTTGCAATCGAAGCCGGTCAAAAAATTGCAGCTCTCATAGGCTCTGCGAATCGAGATGAAAGCGTCTTTGAAAAGCCGACAGAGATGGATTTAACGCGTGACCCCAACCATCACATTGGCTTCGGGGCTGGAATACATTTCTGCATCGGTGCCCCCCTTGCGCGTCTGGAGATGAGTGTTTCGTTGCCGGCTTTATGGGAAAAATATCCTGGTATGGCTCTTGCTAGCGAGCCGGTACGGAGACCGACTTTTGTTTTACGTGGCTATGAAAGCGTGGCAATCTCAGCGTGAGTTGGGTACGAAGATTGCGCACCCTTCTTGGTAACACTTAACGAGGCAATTGCGCACCCTTGGCGCATAGCCGCTAGTGGTGTTTTCCCTAACGCTAACGCAAAAGCAAAAGTACCCACGAAAGCATCTCCAGCTCCGGTTGTATCAATTGCTTTTACTTTTGGCGCAGTAACTCTTTGAATCACTCCAATTTCAGAGATGAAAGCAGCGCCTTGCGCGCCTAAAGTTACGATTGAATTTTTTCCAGCTCTGAAAGTTTTGAGACTATCGTCAGAGATTGGTAAGAGGTGAGCCGGATGAAGTTCTCGAAATTCAGTTTCGTTAGGAATTAACCAATCGGTAAGATCGAGTAGTTCTGGAGATAATTTTTGATAAGGCGCAGGGTTGAGAATCGTCGTAACACCTCGAACTTTTGCAGCGCTGAACGCTGCGAGAGTAACTTCTTCCTTAATTTCACATTGTGCGATGACAATCTGTAAATCTTTTATTGAGGAAATTGCATGAGCGGCTCTCGTTGGTTCTATTTCATGGTTAGCGCCGGGAATGATTACAATTCTGTTTTCACCGCTGCCATCAACCCAGATATGTGCAACACCCGTTGGCGAGTTGCTGCGCTCCACATGATCTGTGTTAATTCCAAGAGAGATGAAATTTTGAGCAATCGAGTCCCCGAAGAGATCGCTTCCGATTTTGCCGACAAAATAGATCTCGCCGCCGCAGTGTGCCGCCGCCGCTGCTTGATTCGCGCCTTTACCACCAAAACCTGTCGTAAATAAATTGCCAATTACAGTTTGACCGGGTTCTGGCAAAACATCTGCGTATGCAGTTAAATCCATCCCTGCGCTGCCTACCACAGCAATTACGGGCTTATTCATACCGCTAGGCTATCGCGCATGAATAAAACTTCGCTCATTCTTGATGTTGACACTGGAATCGATGATGCTTTCGCAATTCTCTTCGCGGCGCGACATCGGGCTATCAACCTATTAGGCATCACCTGTGTCGATGGAAATACAAACGTTGATCAAGTCGTCGAGAATACCTTGAAAGTTCTGGATGCAGTCGGAGCTGGCGAGATCCCTGTTGCACGAGGCGCGGTTCGTCCACTGCTCGGGCGCTCGCAATACGCCGAATATGTTCATGGCGCTGATGGAATGGGTGATCTAGGAATCCCGCCATCGCCTCGAAAGGTAGATTCACGATCTGCGCTTGAACTTATGCGCGACTTAATTGAAGGCTCGAAAAATCCAGTAACACTAGTTCCACTTGCGCCTCTTACAAACATCGCGCTTTTCCTGCGCGCTTTTCCAGAGAGCGCGCAGAAAGTTCATCGCATTGTCTTGATGGGCGGATCTGCTGCCGCTGGTAATGCAACTGCCGCTGCTGAATTTAATATCTGGCATGACGCTGAAGCTGCAGCAATAGTTTTTCAAAGTGGTGTTCCAATTACGATGTACGGCCTCGATGTCTTTATGCGGCCATGCGTGAGTGACGTGGAAGCTAAACGATTGCAGAGCGCTACAGATCCAGCAGCGCAGTTTGGTGGTGCGTTGATTTCGGCTTTCATAGAACGACTTGGTTCATCAGTTACTCTTGGAGATTATGGCGCGGTGGCAAGTGTCATTGCCCCAGAACTTTTCACAACGGAACTCTTTGATGTAGTTGTTGATACATCCGCTGGTCCGGCACGAGGTCAAACAATCGTTGATCGCAGATCGCCACTAGAGTTAAAAATCGAACCGCTACGTTTAGAGAATGCTGCAAAGGTACGTGTAACTCTTGATTTAGATGTAGAAGGCGTACGTACTCTCTGGTTAAAAACTATTGACCCTTCGTGGGGGCCGCATAAGTAAATTGCCTCGCGCTATCCATGCCTGACCTGCTTGAGACGCCCGACACTATCCCCTTCCATGACAACCATCAGAGAAGCGCCCGTTGGACCATATTTGTTGGAATTAGCCACGGAATTGGGCTTCATGGAAGTCCATCAAATCCATCGTGATGATGGATCGAGTCCCCTTTTCTATGCTCGCTGGAAAGGAGCTCCAGTTGGGATTACGGAAGTAACTGGCATCGGAGGTCACCTAGATGTTGCTTTCTACCAAGGCCATACCGGTAAAGCAATGGCTAAGAGCTGTTTAAATGGTCATAATAATGGCTACTATTGTATAAAACAGGGTTTAGTGGTTATTATTATGACCATTGTAACGGTTGAATGATTTCGCCATCTCTCTTAGTGGTCACTATAATGGCTAATAGAGGAATAAAGGGGGTAAACGGTGGCTACCGTATCGCAACTTCGTACAACCCAGGAATGGGAGCAAGAATTGGGAGAACGCCTGCGTCAGGTGCGCCTTGGGAAAAATCTGACACAGGCATCCATGGCGAAATCGGCAAACGTCTCCCTTGGGGCGTTGAAAAAATTGGAAGCCGGCACCGGATCACGTCTACAAACGATGATTCAAGTAACTCGCGCCCTTGATCAAGTGCAATGGCTAGAGAGTATTCACCTCCCTAAGGAGTTATTTAGTCCACTGGCGGTTCTTCGCGAGGAAAAGGCCAGAGCTGCAATAGTGCGAAAGCGCGGTCGGGCGGCACACACTCAAACGCTTTTACAATCGTAACGATCATGGAAATGTATGAAGAAGTTCCTGTAGTGGAGGTATGGATTTGGGGGAAATTCGTTGGTGCAGTTGCGCTCAATCCCAACACTGGCTACTACGCCTTTGAATATGATCCTCAGTGGCTTCGCCGTAACATTGAACTCGCCCCATTGCATATGGCCAATAGGCCAGAGCCGTACTCGTTCTTAGATTTGGGAGTTGAAACATTCCATAAGCTCCCGCCAATGTTGGCTGATCACTTGCCAGATGCTTTTGGTAACGCACTTGTGACCAGGCACCTTGCGGAGTTAGGCAGATCGCCATCACAGATTACGGCCATCGACCGACTTGCCTACGCATCGATGAGATCGATGGGAGCTCTCACATTCAAGCCAGCTCGTGGTATTTTCAACGCCGATGAGTCAACACCGGTCCAGCTGGCCGAATTAGTCGCGCAGGCCCGTCTGGCGCTCAAGGGTAATCTCTTAGATGAAAATCAGGTTCACAACTCACTTAGAGAGCTAATCCAAGTGGGAACTTCTGCAGGTGGCGCTCGCGCGAAAGCCGTCATCGCTTTCAACCCCAAGACTGGCCAAATGCGTTCCGGTCAAATAGATGCACCAGAAGGTTTTGAGCATTGGATAATCAAATTAGATGGAGTTCCAACGGGTTTCGACGGTTTCACCGACGAGTTTGAGAGAACACAGGACTATGGCCGAGTTGAGTACGCCTATTACCTAATGGCCACCGCCGCTGGAATAGAGATGAGTGAGTGCAAATTATTGCCTGAAGGCGAGCGATCACACTTTATGACTAAACGCTTCGATAGAGGAGAGGCAAATGAGCGAATACACGTTCAGTCGCTTTGCGCAATGGCGCTCCTAGATTTTCGAATGAAGGATACTCACTCTTACCGGCAGTACTTTCAAACGATCAGTAAACTAAAACTTGAACGAGATGTCTTAGCGCAGGCATTTCGCAGGATGGTCTTTAATGTCGCGGCGCTCAACCGAGACGATCACAGTAAGAATTTTGGCTTCCTCCTTCCAGAAAATGGCAACTGGGGTATTACGCCTGCTTTTGATGTTACTCATTCATACCGGCCCAGCGGCGGATACACACAACGTCACCAAATGGCCATAAATGGCAAGTTTGAAGATATAACGATGAAAGATTTAGTGGCCGAGGCAGAAATTAACTTTGTCCCTGGTTATAAGGAGATTATTGAAGATGTTTTGGCAGCTACAACTCGATGGTCTGAATTTGCTACCACATCTGGTGTAGGTGGTGACAACATTTCAAAGATTGCAGATGAGATGGCTAAATTCCGACCGCTTTGATCCCAGCTTGTACCTTTGGGAGCTCGATGGGGAAGAAGCACCCTTAAAGACCTATCGGGTGCCAAACTGTTTTTGCTTCCATAAAAGCAACGATTCGTGCTGGATCAGCGCCCTTAAAACTATAAATACGCTTTAAATTCTCAGCCCCGGCCACTCGAATTTGCGCATGTGATTTAGGGGAAAGACCTGAAATATCCAAGCCATCAATATCCATATGTGAGGCCATCCACGGTGCAATCTCATCTTTCTTGCCAGTCAAAATATTCACAACGCCTGCTGGTAAGTCGCTTGTTGCCAGAACTTCGGCGAAAGTCATTGCTGGTAATGGGTTCTTGGTACTTGCCAGAACCACGACAACGTTGCCTGATGTAATGATTGGGGCAATCGCATCTATGAAGCCAAGTAGAGCCGGAGTTTCTGGGGCAATCGCAGCAACCACGCCTAAACTTTCCGGAATCGTAAAGTTATAAAATGGTCCAGCTACCGGGTTCGTTGCCCCCGTGAGCGATGAAATTTTATCGCTCCAGCCGGCATACCAAACTAGACGATCGATTGCCGAAATAACTTCTTTCTGTGCTACCGAAGCCGTTACTCCTGTTAGAAGAGTGATTTCATCAACAAATTGTCCGCAGCGACCTTCCAGCATTTCAGCAATGCGATAAAGGATTTGACCTCGATTGTAGGCAGTTGCGTTACTCCATCCGGAATGCGCAGTTCGTGCGGCGACAACTGCGTCGCGCAAATCTTTACGGGAAGCTAAGCAAGGGTTAGCTACAAACGCCCCTTGCGCGGATTTAACTTGATAGGTGCGGCCAGATTCAGAGCGAGGGAAAGCACCGTTAATAAAAAGTTTATATGTCTTTTTCACATCTATGCGGCTACTCATGACCCACTCCTTTTAAGTAAGCGCTCAAACCATGGCGGCCACCTTCGCGACCCCAGCCAGACTCTTTGTAACCACCAAAGGGACTCGTTGGGTCGAATTTATTAAATGTATTTGCCCAAATAACTCCCGCACGAAGTTGTTTTGCTGCCCAGAGAATACGAGAGCCTTTCTCGCTCCACACACCAGCAGATAAACCAAAAGGCGTGTTATTCGCTTTCTCAATTGCTTCTTGCGGTGTTCTGAAAGTCAGAACTGAAAGCACCGGTCCAAAAATTTCTTCTCGTGCAATGCGATGAGCTTGACTCACTCCGGTAAAGATAGTTGGTGGGAACCAGAAGCCTTTTTCTGGCAATTCGCACGGTGGGCTCCAGCGCTGCGCCCCTTCGCTCTCGCCAGATGCTGATAAATCACGAATTTTAAGGAGTTGTTCTTTTGAATTAATAGCGCCAAGATCGGTGTTCTTATCCAGCGGATCTCCGACTCGAATTTGTCCCATTCGTACTTTGAGTTTAGCTAGAACTTCTTCGGCAATTCCTTCTTGCACGAGTAGTCGAGAACCGGCGCAACAAACATGACCTTGGTTAAAGAAGATTCCATTCACAATTCCTTCAACGGCCTCGTCTATTGCGGCATCCTCAAAAACAATATTTGCAGCTTTGCCACCGAGTTCAAGCGTCAAACTTTTCGGAGTCGGGGCAACTGCGCGAGCGATTATTTTTCCAACTTCTGTGGAACCAGTGAATGCGATTTTATCGATTCCGGGATGGTTAACAATGAGTGCGCCGGTACTTCCATCACCAGTAACTATATTTACAACACCAGCAGGGAGGCCTGCTTCTTGACAAATTTGCGCAAATAGCAGAGCGGTTAGCGAAGTGCTTTCCGCTGGTTTTAATATAACGGTATTTCCAGTAGCAATGGCTGGTGCGACTTTCCATGCGAGCATAAGGAGTGGAAAATTCCAAGGAATGATTTGACCTGCTACACCGTGCGGTTTTGTGGTGGTTCCAAGACCAGCAAACTCCAATTTATCTGCCCAGCCAGCATGATAAAAGAAATGAGCCGCAGCAAGAGGGATATCAACATCGCGAGATTCACGAATAGGCTTGCCATTGTCTAAAGTTTCGAGAACTGCAAATTCGCGCGCGCGCTCCTGCATGGCTCTCGCAATGCGAAACAAATATTTTCCGCGCTCTTTGCCTGACATCTTTGACCATGTCCCAACATAAGCGTTACGTGCCGCCTTCACAGCTGCATCGACATCAGCTTTATTGCCTAAAGCGATCTTGGCTAGCACTTCTTCCGTTGCTGGATTAATGGATGGGAACCACTTGGCGCCAGCCACAAACTTGCCATTAATAAAGTGGCCATTTACAGGCTTAATCGAAGTAATCGTGCGCGATTCTAGTGCTGGCGCATATTCGAAAGTCATTTCATCACTCTCATCAATCAATCGTTACATATCCAGGACTAGCGTAGTAGCCATTATCCAATTTCATGCGCTGCATTAGCAAATCATTTAGCAAGGCGCTTGCCCCGATCCGGAAAAGTGATGGTTTAAGCCACTCTGGCCCTGCAGTTTCATTTACTAAAACCAGTTGCTTAATAGCGTCCTTTGTATTTCGAATACCGCCAGCTGGTTTTACTCCGATTCGCACATTGGTCATCGTATAGAAATCACGAACCGCTTCTAGCATTACTAAAACAACTGGCGGAGTTGCAGCCGGTGCAATTTTCCCAGTAGATGTCTTAATAAAATCAGCTCCCGCCAACATCGCCAAATACGAAGCTTTGCGCACATTGTCATATGTAACGAGTTCTCCAGTTTCAAGAATTACTTTTAAATGTGCGCGGTCACCACACACTTCACGGATTTTTACAATCTCCTCAAAGACTTCAATGAATTTACCTGAGAGAAAAGCGCCGCGGTCGATGACCATATCTATTTCTCCCGCGCCTGCCAGGATTGCATCTTCGGTATCTTGAATTTTTACTTTCATTGATGCTCGACCTGATGGGAAAGCGGTAGAGACTGCAGCAACGACCACGTGGTGTCCACCAACAAGATCTAAATGTTTGCGTGCAATACCAACCATGTCGTTGTAAACACAGACCGCACCAACGCTTGGGACTGACGAATCCCTTGGGTCTGGACGTACAGCTTTAGTGCAGAGCGCTTGAACTTTTCCGGCAGTATCTGCCCCTTCAAGTGTTGTTAAATCAATCATTGAAATTGCAGTATCAATTGCCCAACGCTTGGAAGTTGTTTTGATACTTCGAGTCCCTAACATTGCAGCTCGTTCATCAGCGCCAACTTGATCCACGCCAGATAATTGTTTTAAGAAGTTCTTTAGCGATTGCTGGCTTCCATCAATTAGCCCGTAGAAGCTCATGAAAGTAATTCTCTCAGAGGTTCACGGAGTTCATCAAGCAGGGTTTTGGCTTCCCAGGCGTTGCTAGTAATAACCTCTATATAGCACTTCATTTTTGGTTCTGTTCCACTTGGACGGATAATCACGCGCACGCCACCATCGAGCCAAATCCTTAAACCATCCGTTGGTGGCAATCCATCTTTTGGTGTTGCTAAATCATCGATACTTATTACGGAGCGAGAAGCAATTGAGGTTGGAGGTCGCTCGCGAAGAGTAGCAAGGAGATTGGTAATTCGCGCCATATCGGCCACACGTATGGAGATTTGCTCCGTACCATGAAAGCCGTGACGCTCCCAGACTTCATTAAGTAAATCTAAAAGGCTCTTGCCTTGCGCCTTTAAATCTGTGGCGATTTGTGCCAAGAATAACGCGGCAGAAATTCCGTCTTTATCATTAACGGTTTCAGAATCAACACAATATCCAATGGCCTCTTCATAACCGAAAGCGAGATTCTCGATCTTAGCGATCCATTTGAATCCAGTGAGCACTTCTTGGAAATCAATACCGTAATGGGCAGCAATCTTCCTAAGGGCAGATGAAGAAACTATTGAATTGCCAAAAGTTCCTGCTGGCGATGTGCGAGCAATCCACTCACCGAAAATAATTCCTAGCTCATCACCACGTAACATTCGCCACCCAACGCTTGGATCATTAATTGCTGCCGCGCAACGATCCGCATCAGGATCATTTGCAATAACAAGATCTGCGTTAAGCGCGCGCGCTTTAGCTAGCGCTAAATCGATTGCTCCTGGCTCTTCAGGATTTGGAAAAGCGAGGGTTGGAAAATCTGGATCAGGTTGCACTTGTTCATCAACAAGGATGAGTGGTGGGAAACCTGCTGCGCGAAAAGTTCTTTGAATTGTTTCTGTTCCAACTCCATGCATTGCGGTGTAAACAATTTTAAGATCTCCTGGGCGTGGTCCCAGGAGAGCGGTGCGAGAAATGTACTTCTCAACAATTTCCTCGGAGAGGATTTCCCAATTAGTACCTCGTGGCATCGATTTAAGGGAAGTGATTGAAGCGATATCACGGGCTATAAAGCTATCGGTCGGGTTAATAATCTGGGATGCGGCGTACTCAATTCCGTCGGCTTTCGGCCCAATATAAACTTTATAACCGCTATCTTGCGCTGGATTATGGCTTGCTGTAACCATAATTCCAATGTCACATTTTAATTCATGAGTTGCATAAGCAAGTATCGGGGTGGGCAGCGGGCGCGGTAAAACATAAACCGCCATCCCAGCCCCACTGAGAATCTGGGCGCTCTCTTGCGTAAAATCTTCGGAACCATGGCGAGCATCGCGCCCTATGACAACTTTCTTCATTCCGCGTGCCGCCATGTATTTAGCTAAACCAGCTGCGGTTCGACCAACGAGGGCTCGATTCATACGCGCAGGTCCGGCTCCGATAGGCCCGCGCAAACCAGCTGTTCCAAATTGTAAGAAACCTGCGAAAGCGCGTTCTAACTCGTCATCATTTTCAGTATCCATCCAACGTTGCAATTGACTTGCTGTGACTGGATCTGGATCATCAGCGATCCATGCTTGTACTTCCGAGCGGAGGCCTTCGTTCATATTATTGGATTAGTTTCGGAATAATGTTCTTAAGAAGTGTGCCCATTCGTTGCGCGGCGGCTTTTCCTGCGGCAATAACTTCCTCGTGGTTTAGTTTTTCACCAGTTACACCTGCTGCAGCATTAGTAACAAGTGAGATGCCAAGAATTTCTGCACCAAGTGCGTGGGCTGCGATAGCTTCAGGTACGGTTGACATTCCGACTAAGTCTGCGCCAATCGTACGCATCATCAAAATTTCAGCGGGTGTTTCGTAAGCTGGTCCGCGCCAATGAACGTAGACACCTTCTTGAAGAGAGGGATCTTCATTTTTTACGATTGCTCGAATTCTTTTGCTGTACAAATCAGTTAAGTCAACAAAAGTTGCTCCGACCAAGGGTGTTGCAGCAGTCAATGAAATATGGTCTCGGATCAATACTGGTTGACCAACTTTGTATGCGGTATTAATTCCACCGCAAGCATTGGTGAGGATGATAATTTTGCATCCGGCTTTAACCGCCGTGCGTACTCCATGTACAACCGGTTCCATTCCTTTGCCTTCGTATAAATGAGTACGACCTAAGAAAACTAGCGCGCGAATAGTTTTCCCGCCTTCGCCAATTTCATAAGAGCGAACTTTCCCCCAGTGGCCTTCCACCGCTGGTGGCAAGAAGCCAGTGAGTTCGTCCGCGTTACATTCGTAAGCTGGAGTTCCCAGGAGATCGGCTGCATCGACCCAACCTGACCCCATGACCAGAGCAATATCGTGTGCGCCAACGCCTGTGCGCTCGCAGATTTCGGACGCCGCTTTGATGGCGGTGGCAAGTGGATCCGAATAGAGCAGCTCGCTTGAAGTCATGCCTCAATAATGTCACAGAGCTTGGTGCCGCTGGAAACACTCTCTCCAATGAAGGCGCTGAGATTAGAGATGGTGCCGCCTCTGTGAGCTGGTAGCGGTTGCCCCGTTTACTTCAGTGAGAGCTAGTCCAGCTCAAATAACGCGAACTGCAATCTCGCCACGGTTAGCTATGAGAACGCGTTTCATCGCATCTTCTTCACTTCTGACCATGAGTAACCAAGTTCCTTAATTGCTCTGCGCAAGAACGGCATAGATATACCTACCACATTTGTGTAGTCACCTTCAATTATTGGAATAAATGGGGAGCTAAAACCATCGAGCGTAAACCCACCAGCCACATGGAGAGGTTCCTCGGTTGCTATGTAATCTTGAATTTCAGTTTCATCCATTGGCGCAAAAGTGACGCTAGTTGTCACAATATCTGCAATTTCTCGCCCTTTTTGAGTATCAACTATGCAATGGCCCGTGTGGAGTAAACCGCTCTTGCCGCTTACTCGGCGGGCACGTTCTAGTGCAACTTCAACTGAGCCAGGTTTGCCAAACGACTCGCCTTCGAATTCAAAAGTGGAGTCACATCCAATCACGATTGCGGGAAAATCTATTTTCTCCAACACGGTATGGACTTTAGTAATCGCAAGTGCGATGACCATATCTTTTGGTTCCATGTCAAGAAAGAATTCTGTATTCTCGTCTACTTCGCTGGCCATAATGTGTGGAGTAAGGCCAGCTGATTCGAGCAAGCGTCGCCGTGAAGTTGATTTAGAAGCTAGCACAATTGTCGGCATATTCTAAAAACTCTTTCTCGCACGAAGGTCTTCAATTTTGCCCGCAGTTGTATGCAGATTGGGGTTCATACCCGTACGGTACTAGGCGTGGGAAGTGAATTGAATCGGAAAGCCCTTGATGCTGCGGTTATCAACGGTAAAATTGCGCCTTACTGGCGAGTAAGCGTGGTTGATGTCACTGAGTCAACACAGAATGATTTGAAAGATTTACTTTCATCGCATCGTGCACATATCGGTGATGTGATTGCCGCTGAATATCAAAGCGCAGGTCGCGGCAGACTAGACCGAACATTTTCTGCACCATCTCATAGCGCGCTCTTATTTTCATTTCTTATTACACCAAGCCGAGCGAAAAGCTCATGGGGCTGGATTCCGCTCCTGGCAAGTGTTGCGATTGTTGAAACTTTAAGAAGTATTGATTCAAGTGCAGAAGTAACTATTAAGTGGCCAAACGATATTTTATTTGGCGAGAAGAAAGTTGCGGGGCTGCTCTGCGAAACAATAGCTGGAGAAGTCATAGTTGGTGTTGGAATAAACGTATCTATGGTGGAAAAGGAATTACCAGTCTCACATGCGACATCACTTTTCCTGGAAGGGTTCAATAACTTGGATCGAGATTTTCTATTAATTGAAATTCTCAATAACTTTTCAAGACGATTCCAAGAGTGGGATTCTGGTAGCGATGAAGTGGCTGCTACATATAGTAAATTCTCTTCAACTCTGCATCGACAAGTTAGGATTGAATCACCTGGCGGAACGCTTATCGAAGGTATTGCCACCGGAATTTCCACCGAAGGCGAACTCGTCCTTGGTGATGGAGCGCACGTGAGCGTTGGCGACGTAGTTCATCTACGATGAGGGCGTGAACAGAAGCTTTCCAAGCGTTGGAGTTATCGGTGCGGGACAACTTGCTCGCATGATGGTTGCACCAGCGGCCGCCCTTGGGGTGGACCTTCTACTCCTAGCCCAATCTCCGGCAGATTCTGCAGCTTTAATAACCAGCCATGTTCTGGGCGATTACAGAGACCTTGATACGGTAAGAAATTTTGCCAAGAAATGTGATGTCGTAACTTTTGAACATGAATTGATTCCTATCTCCATTATTAAAGCTCTGGAAAGCGATGGGGTAGTTGTAAGACCCAGTTCTAACGCCTTTCTTTTCTCGCAAGATAAGCATGCAATGCGCAAGAAATTAAATTCATTTCCATCACCTAAGTGGGAAGTTATCTCCACTCCAGAAACAAAGATCCCCTTCCCGCTCATTGCTAAGCGCATTTCGGGTGGGTATGACGGGCGTGGAGTTTGGAAAGTTTCAAGCGCTGATGAGCTAAGGCAATTAGTCCAAGAGATCGCAACTCTTTTGGTAGAAGAACTTATTGCTTTTGATTACGAAATCGCCGTGATGGTGGCGCGTTCACCACAGGGAGAGATAACCACGTGGGCTCCTACGCAAACCATCCAAAGCGATGGAATTTGCACGATGACAATTTCCCCAGCGCCAGCGCTTACCGATGCACTAAGTGCGAGCGCTGCGAAACTTGCAATTGATGTGGCCAGAGAGCTAGAAGTCACAGGGGTTATGGCAGTAGAGATGTTTGTAAAAGGCGATCAACTATTTATAAATGAGTTAGCGATGCGTCCACACAATTCCGGACATTGGACCATAGAAGGCGCCATCACGAGTCAATTCGAGCAACACTTACGTGCAATTTTGGATTTGCCACTTGGCGATACCTCCATGCGCGCACCTTTTGCCGTTATGGGAAATCTCCTAGGTGGTGCAGAGAGCGATTGGTATAGCTCTTATTCACATCTGATGGCTCGAAATCCGCAGTTGAAGTTCCACCGCTACCGAAAAGAAGTACGAACTGGTCGCAAAATCGGACACGTAAACATAATTGGCGATGACCTCGTAGAATTAACGGAAGTTATCCAACACGCACGGAGCTACATGAGCGGAGAAATTGATGAGTGATGTAGCAATCATTATGGGCTCTGATTCGGATTGGCCAATTATGGAAGAGGCAGCAAAGACCTTGGATGAACTTGGCATTTCTTATAGCGCTGAAGTTCTTTCTGCACATCGCATGCCAACTGAAATGGTTGCTTTTGCCCAAAGTGCGCAGAGCGCTGGTTTTAAAGTAATTATTGCTGGAGCTGGAGGCGCCGCACACCTACCTGGAATGGTCGCTGCGCTCACTCCGCTCCCTGTTATTGGCGTTCCTATAGCGTTGAAGAATCTGGCTGGCATGGATTCACTTTTATCTATAGTACAAATGCCCGCGGGCGTGCCAGTTGCTACCGTAGGAATTGGAAACGCGAAGAATGCTGCACTCTTAGCAGCACGAATCCTCGGATTATCAGATGAAAAAATTAGCGCAAGCGTGACAAGAGCGCTCAGTGAATTGAATACAGATGCGAAAAGAAAAAGCGCCAATCTACAAGCACGTAGAAATCAAAAAACCGGCTTTTAATTTAGCGCGTATTAATCGGTGCGACCTAGCGCATGTACACGCCAACCAGCGCTACGCCACTTTTCGCGATCCAAAGCGTTGCGACCATCAATAAGGAATTTTGAGTTTACTAATTCTCCTATTGCGCTCGGATCAAGATCTTGATATTCCTTCCACTCGGTTAAATGGAGGATGACATCAGCGCCTTTGACGCACTGCGAAACGCTTTGCGCAAAGCTAAGCTGAGGGAAGCGCTTGCGAGCAGGCTCAATTCCTTTCGGATCGTGTACTAGAACGCGCGCCCCAGCAGCATGTAATTGTGCGGCGATATCAAGAGCTGGGGAATCTCGCACATCATCGCTCTCTGGTTTAAAAGTTGCACCCAATACGGCGATCTTGTATTTGGTTAAGTCATCCGAGAGATCAGCTCTTACGACATCGATTACACGTTGTCTTGCGCGCAAATTAATTGCATCAACTTCACGTAAGAATTCGAGTGCTTGTTTAGCACCAAGTTCATCGGCGCGCGCCATGAATGCGCGGATATCTTTTGGTAAACATCCACCGCCGAAACCAATTCCTGCTTGCAAGAAGCGATTACCGATGCGCGGGTCGTATCCGATTGCTTTCGCAAGCACTGTCACATCACCGCCTGCAGCCTCGCACACTTCAGCCATCGCATTAATAAATGAAATCTTTGTAGCTAAGAACGAGTTAGCTGCAACTTTTACAAGTTCAGAGGTAGGAAGATCTGCCCGGATCCATGGTGTGCCCAAAGCAATAATTGGTGCATACGCTTGCCTAAGTAACGCCTCAGCTCGATCACTTGTCACGCCAACAACTAATCGGTTTGGAGTCAAGGTATCTACTACCGCAAAACCTTCACGCAAGAACTCTGGATTCCATGCCAGCTCACTCTGCGGCGCAGTAGTTGCCAGCTGTTGGCGCAAACTTTCTGCGGTCCCTACCGGAACTGTCGATTTACCTACTACGAGAGAACCTTCTTTTAAGAATGGAGTAATTGCAGCAACTGCTGATCGAACATAGGTTAAGTCAGCAGCTAGTCCATCTTTACTCTGCGGAGTTCCAACACATAGAAAATGTATGTCGGCATCGGCAATTTCCGAGAAATCTGTGGTGAATGACAATCTTCCAGTTGTTATTTCCGCCGCCAATAGCGTGTCTAAACCAGGTTCGTAAAACGGCAATTCACCGCGCGAGAGTTGATCAATTTTAATCTGGTCCGTATCAACTCCGACCACGCTAAATCCAAGCGAAGCCATGCACACGGCGTGAGTCGTCCCGAGGTAACCAGTTCCAATGACGGAGAGTTTCAAATTCATAACCAGAAGTCTATTTCAGCGCCCCGCAAGGATTTTCATCTGCGGTACGAGTCTTAAATTTATCGACAACGGTGGTCTTTGGTTTAGTAGTCGAACTGGCGACGGGCGAAGGTGTTACTTCATCAATAATCGGCAAATCGTCACGCAAACGCTGAAAAAGTTCGGGGGCGAGAACTGAATCCCAAATAACTACTGAACCTACTCCAGCAACTCGCGCATTGGTGTTGCCAAGTGGAATCGTCAGCGTTCTAACTTTGCTAGCTGAAAGATTTCGCATTTGTTTAGCAAGTGTAATCAAATCATTCTTGTTGAGTTCTGAATCAGTTCGTACAGTGGCAATGGCAGCGTTGAAGAAATTTGTAAGCTTGATTGGATTGAGAAGAACGCCAGTGCTTGTGACTTTCCGCAAGATGGCACTCATAAACTGTTGTTGGCGTTGAATGCGACCAAGATCGCCCATTCCATCAAAGTCACGTGTGCGTACATACTTGAGCGATTCAACTCCATTAAGAGTGTGTACTCCTGCGGAAAGAATTAAATGACTCTTAGGGTCGTTGATGTCCCGTTTGGTGCAGACATCGATTCCACCTATTGCATCGACCATATTGGCAAAACCCGCAAAACCTATTTCCACGTAGTGGTCAATCTTTAAGTTAGTTTCGCTTTCTAACGTTTGAATTAAGAGTGGTGCACCACCCCAAGCGAATGCTGTATTTATTTTCGCTTTTCTTTCGGGGATTTGAGATTTTCCATCCAATCCAATATGTGCCGGAATGGTTACCAGGGAATCACGTGGAATAGAAATGATGGTTACTTTATCTCGCGCTTTACTTATATGCACGAGCAGGATGGTGTCTGATCTCGCGCCTTCGGCGGTCTTGGTAGATCCGACGCGCAAGAGTTTGCTCTGTTCTTTCGTTAGACCCACGCGCGTGTCAGAACCAACTAAGAGATAATTCAACGCAGAGGTAACCTTCGCCGGACGCGATTTCAGGCCAGCGAAAACATCAATTCGATTAAGTGAACCACTTATTTGGCCAAGACCAATCCATGCCAACGCTGCAAATAAAACCACTCCAACGGAAAGTGAAGTTATTATTCGTATTGGCCGAGTCGCTTTCACTAGGGAAGCGTACTTGTGCCGTAGCGTGGAGGGGTTATGACGACATCAGCAAATGAGCTATATGGCCACGCCAAACGCGAAATTTCTCTCATCTTGCCGATTCTTAATGAAGAAGCACATCTGACAGGCGCCGTAAAGGCAATTCTTGCTCAGGATTTTCAAGGTCTTTTCGAGATTGTGTTGGCAGTTGGTCCATCCAAGGACTCAACCTTGAAAATCGCGGAGGCGCTAGCCGTCGCTGATCCGCGGGTTGTTATCGTTTTAAATCCAACTGGCCGAACCGCAGCAGGTCTAAATCTTGCTATAAAAACTGCGCGTTATTCAATTGTTGTTCGAGTTGATGGACGCTCAGAAATCCCAAAGGATTACTTAACACTTGCATATTCTATTTTGAGTGAGACTGGGGCAGTAAATGTTGGAGGCGTCATGGCGGCAGTTGGCACAAATCTTTTCGAAAGGAGCGTCGCACGTGCAATGCGTAGCGCACTTGGAGTCGGCGCCTCGAGGTTTCATACCGGAGGAGTAGCTGGAGCAGTTGACACGGTTTATTTAGGCGCTTTTCGCCGCGAGGCACTGGTAGCTATTGGGGGTTTCGATGAGCGCTTTACTAGAGCGCAGGATTGGGAACTTAATTTTAGATTGAGGAGTTTGGGTGGACTTATCTACTTTGATCCGCGGTTAGTAGTTACATATCGACCACGGGCATCGGTAAAAGCGTTAGCCAAGCAATATTTTGAATATGGGCGTTGGCGTCGAGTTGTTTCGCGTCGCCATGAGGGAACTATTAATTACCGTTATCTAGCTCCACCAATTACCGTCCTGGCGACTGCGCTCTCCCTGCTCTTAGGAACTTTGGTATCACTCCTTTTCTTTTTACCTGCGCTTGCATATGCGATCTTTATTTTTATTGCATCTATCGGCATCGGGGAAACCATCGGAGAAATAATTTGCTTGCCTTTAGTACTTTTGACGATGCATCTCTCATGGGGTATCGGTTTTCTCACTTCCCATAAGGTTCTAGCACCCCTAACGCGATAACTTTCCACCCATTCAGGTAGCCTTACTCTGTGAGCGCCCCACTGCAGGTTTATGAGCCTTTTCGTGCTGGTTTACCGCCACTTGGAAAATATTGGCGCTCTTTATGGTCTCGCCGAACTTTTATTCGCCAATATTCAAAATCGGAACTTCGAGAACAACACTTTGACTCGGCTTTTGGTCAGTTGTGGTTAATTCTTAACCCCTTACTTCTCTCCGCAGTTTATTTTCTCTTAATCGTAATTATTGGAGGCTCGAGTGATAGCCAACGATATGCTCATTTAACTGCCAGTCTCTTTCTTTTCTATATGGTTGCAAATAGCTTGACTGGTGGAGTTAAATCTGTAACTGCTGGTCAAAGATTAATTCTTAACACCGCTTTTCCGAGAATTATGTTGCCAATTTCAGCCACAGTGATTGCTCTATTTAAGTTTCTACCAACGCTTGTCGTATTCTTTCTTATCCGCACAATTCTTGGATTACCGTACAGCTGGTCTATGTTTTGGGCGATACCAATTTTCTTAATTGCGCTACTTTTTTCGCTCGGAGCAGCGATTATGATTTCATGTGCGAATATATATTTTAGAGATATATCAAATTTCTTACCGTACTTAACGCGCACCTTGTTGTATCTCTCACCAATTCTCTATGAAGCATCTGCGCTCAATCCAAGCCTAGGAGCCCTTAAGATTTTTAATCCGCTATTTCCAATTCTTGATTCTTGGACTCGGGTAGTAGTTCATGGACTAGCACCAGAAACATCGAGCATCCTCTTCGCTGCAGCTTGGGCGTTCGGAATTCTTTTAATCGGAACTTATTTCTTTCTTTCGAGGGAGCGTGAATTTGCGGTCCGCCTCTGATTCTTTGCATCGAACTCATGAGATAGCAATCTCTGTTCGCAACCTTGGTCTGACTTACAGAACCTCAATTGATCGTCGCCCAACGCTAAAAGCGCGTCTTAAATCCATGAATACAGGTCGCAAGCAAACTCGCGTGATCCAAGCGTTAGATGATGTAAATCTAGATGTTGAATACGGCCAAGTATTAGGGGTCATAGGTACAAATGGCGCTGGAAAATCTTCGCTCATGCGCGTAATTGCAGGAATCGTGCCACCGACCCAAGGCCGCGTGGAAGTTTATGGAAGCGTAAGCACACTTTTAGCCCTCGGAGTTGGCTTTAATCCATCAATGTCTGGCCGCGACAATGTTTATTTAGGTGGTTTAGCAGCCGGAATGTCGCGCGATGAAATTGAAAGCCGTTTTGAAGAAATTGCTGATTTTTCTGAACTTGGCGAAGCCATCGATTCCCCGATGCGCACTTACTCATCAGGCATGTATGCGCGATTAGCGTTTTCAGTTGCCGCAACCGTTAGACCAGATATTTTAATAGTTGATGAAGCGCTCAGCGCGGGGGATGCAAAGTTTAAAGAGAAAAGTCTTAACCGTATCAAAGAGCTTCGAAGTGATGATCGGGCCTTAATTCTGGTAAGCCACGCAATGGCCACGCTACGTGATGTCTGCAACGATGTTGCGTGGTTGCATCAAGGAAAGCTAATTCAACGAGGGCAACCTGAGGTCGTGATTGACGCCTACCAAAAGTTCTTAAAGGTTGGAAAGAGTGCAGTTATAGATGAGGATTTCTAGCCGAGTAGCTCTCGTTGCGCTCTTACTCTCGCTGACTGCTTCACCTTTTGCACGTTCGCAAGAGCTGCCAGAAACTTTTACTTTCACAGGCACCGGTTATGGACATGGTGTTGGGATGAGTCAAATTGGTGCGCGTGCCATGGCGTTGGCTGGAGATAGCGCAACGGTAATTCTCAATTATTACTACAAGGCGGTGGTAGTTCAACCAGTACAAGATAACCAAATTATTCGTGTCAATATTGGTCATCTTTTATCAACAATGAAAATTTCAACCGCAACTATCGGAGGTGCGATTGAAATCTATAGCGGCGATATTGGTAACCAAGTAGGAGTAACTCCACTTGCAACGATTACCAACTCTTCGTCGATTAATTTTTCTATTATTGGTTCTACCGTGTCGCCATCAATAATTACAAAGAAGAAAACAGCGCCAATCGCTCGTGAGCGAATTTTTACTTTGCGTTGGAGTGGAACTTCATATTTGCAAGGCAAAGAGACGATTTTATCCGTAAGCCAATCTGGAACAACGGCAAAATATAAATACGGACAGATGCAAGTGAGGGCAGTTAAATCAGCAGCTCTTGGTTATCGCATTGAACTCACAAATTCACTGCGCCTCCATGATGAGTATTTGTTTGGCATTGGTGAGATGCCATCATCTTGGCCAGCAGCAGCACTCCAAGCTCAAGTGATTGTTTCACGGACATATGCTCTAACCAAAGTCGGTGTTATTCGATCGCGCTGCGATTGCGAGCTATTCGGAACGATTAAAGATCAGACTTTCCTCGGATATGCCAAAGAAGTAGAGCCTCGCTATGGACATCTCTGGAAGGCCGCAGTTAGCGCCACGAGCATCGATGATAAAAGCGGTTTAGCGATAACGGTTTTAAATCAACCAATAAATGCCTATTTCTTCTCATCTTCAGGCGGCGTAACCGAGACTGCTCTCAACGCTTGGGGAAGTGCAAGAAGCTATACAGCAAGCGTTCCTGATCCTTCAAGTAGCGATGTTGTGTTGAACCCGCGTTTTGCGACTTGGTCCCGCGAACTCACCCGAGAAATAGTGGCAAAGGCTTTTGGATTGCCAGATGTCATATCGCTAGAGATTATTAAGAGAAATGAAACTGGAACGGTCGCACAAATTCAAGCTACTTCAAGTGGCGGAAAGTTAGCGCTGTTGCGAGGTGAAACTTTTAGAAGTCGAACTCAAATACCTTCGGCATGGTTTGATTTAGTTAGCGTGCAAAACTGAATTTAATCCGCCCCAAGTACCAGTACGCATAACAACTTCCAAAGCACCGCTCTGAGAATTGCGACGGAAAAGTAAATTATTTGCTCCCGATAACGAGGCAGCTTTCACAATTTCGCCATCAGGGAGTGCAATTTTAGATGTAGCAGTTATGTAAGTTCCTGCTTCCACGACACAGTTATCCCCGAGCGAGATTCCAATGCCGGAGTTCGCTCCGAGTAAACATTTCTCACCGATGGAAATGATTTGTTTGCCGCCACCGCTCAGCGTTCCCATAATCGAAGCGCCACCACCAATATCTGAGCCATCTCCAACAATTACGCCTGCGGAAATTCGTCCTTCAACCATCGATGTACCAAGAGTGCCAGCGTTAAAGTTGACGAAACCTTCATGCATCACCGTCGTTCCGTGCGCTAAATGCGCACCAAGGCGGACTCGGTCTGCGTCGGCAATTCGAACTCCGCTCGGTATTACATAATCAACCATGCGAGGGAACTTGTCGATGCCCAAAACGCTTACGTGGCCATAGTGGGCAATTAATCGAGCCCGTGTAATTTCGAAACCTTCTACTGCACAGGGACCGAGTGAGGTCCACACGACGTTATTTAAAATTCCGAAAATCCCATCAAGTGATAAACCATGTGGCTTGACTAATCGATGCGAGAGTAGATGTAAACGGAGATAAGCATCTTCGACCGATGTCGGCGCTTTAGCAATATCGATTTCTAGGCTAACAACTGCGCGACTTACTCCGCGAAATTCGTCAACGCAGGCAAGGCCTGAAAGTTCTGGCGGGATAGTAGAAGGTAACGGTGCGAGCGCGGGGGATGGGAACCAGACATCAAGCACCACGCCAGCAGCAATTGTGGCAATTCCGTGGCCCGATGCTCTTGTGCTCATCTCCTAAGCCTAACCCCTATTCTTAGCAACATGCGTATCGGTGTCTTCTGCTCCTCATCGCCAACTATTGATAATAAATATCTTCAATTGGCGACGGATCTGGGGGTAGGAATTGGCGAGAAATCGTGGGAGTTAATTTACGGCGGTGGCCATATTTCTATGATGGGAGCAGTTGCTCGCGCAGTTCGAAGTCAAGGTGCGCGCACCATCGGAGTTATTCCTCAATCCCTCGTTGATATTGAATTTGCAGATCGCGAGAGCGAGGAGTTGCACATTGTTTCAACAATGGGTGAGCGAAAAGCAATGATCACCGATATTTCAGATGCATTTATTACGCTGCCCGGTGGCGCTGGCACGTTGGAAGAATTTTTTGAAATTTGGGTCGGACGACACCTAAAATTTCATAATAAGCCGATAGTCATCCTGGATCCATTCGGTCTATATGCACCACTACGTGAGCTAATTCTTCATTTAGAGAGTGAGAATTTCATTAAACCAGGAATGCGAGAATTAGTAATTTGGACGACAAGCGTTCATGACGCGCTCGCCGTATGCGAGAAGATTGGCTAGTAGCCTTATCCCTATGAGCGAACCCCAAACTTTGGTGCAAGCTCTGGCAACTCTTCCCGAGGAAGAGCGAATTATCCTCACCATGTATTACCTCAAATCGATGCCAGTGGCTGATATCGCAAAACTTTTGAAAGTTCCAGATAAATCCGTTGAGACCATCATTAAAATGGGCAAAGCCCGCTTGAGCGCGCTCATAGGGCTTTAAAGCCGCTCTCGATTTCGCTCAAAAGCATAAAATGCGAGATACTTCTGCTCTTGTAACCGCCTTTCCCCGCCGAGCCCCCCTCGCCGGCGCTAACTAAGGAGACTCCCGATGGCTGCCATGAAACCTCGTACTGGTGATGGACCAATGGAAGTTACCAAGGAAGCCCGCTCCCTTGTTATGCGTATCCCGCTTGAAGGTGGTGGCCGTTTGGTTGTAGAAATGAACTCAGAGGAAGCAAATAACTTGAGCGCTGCCCTTCATGCAGCTGTATCTCTGGTCAAGAAGTAATTTCGACTACCGAGAGTTTTAGAAAAGAAATGCAAGTTTCGCTTCCGGTTGCAACTTCTTTCGATATAAAAAAAGCAAAGAATTCGCACTCGATAGCGCTCGCTTTTGTTAAGAATAAAGATAAAAGTTTCTCGTTTATTGGAAAATCTAATTTTGGCGCTGGCGTTGAAGAAACGTTTGGACTTAATTTACTTGATGAACTTTCATTTTTCTCACCAAGCGGGAAAGCTGGCGAGTTATTTGAAATTCCAGTGAGTGCAGAAAATTTCTTAACCGATCGAATTTATTTAGTCGGTGCTGGAGATGAAAGTGTTGCATCACAACGTTTAGTGGCTGCAGCTATCGCTCGAAAAGTACGCGGAAAGAGCGTGAGCGTCTTCTCAGCTTGTGCAACTTCCAAAGCAGATGTGCGTGCCCATGCAATTTCATTAACTCTAGGCGCCTACCTTTGGAGTTTAAAAACGGAGAAAGCACCAGAGTTCCCCGAGTTTCTAGTTGCAACGGAAGAAACGAAAACCGTGACTGAAGCTCGGAGCATTGCGCGAGCGGTCTGTATAGCCAGAGATTTAGTACACACGCCTTCAAATATCAAATCTACAGCGTGGCTAGCCCAGCAAGCGCAAATTTTCGGTAAGGAATGCGGCTTGGAGGTGAAAGTTTTATCTGGCAAAGCGCTAAAAGAGTTTGGCGGTTTATGTGCAGTCGGAAACTCTTCACCAAAACCGGGACCTCGTTTTGTTGAGGTTATTTACACTCCAAAAGCTATGAAGAAATCGGCATCAGCAGCTTTGCCACACATCGTCTTGGTAGGCAAAGGGGTTACTTTCGATACCGGGGGCATTTCATTAAAGCGCCCTTATGACACGATGGTGGCGATGAAGAGCGATATGGCTGGCGCTGCTGCAATCTTGGCAACTCTTACGGCCCTTGCAGATTTGCAACCTTGGGTAAAAGTGACCGCGCTCATGATGTGCGCAGAAAACGCCCTTTCTGGAACTTCTCAAAGGCCAAGTGATGTTATTAAGCATTATGGCGGAACCACGGTAGAAGTAATTAATACCGATGCCGAAGGTCGGTTAGTTCTCGCTGATGGTTTGGCATATGCGGATTTAAATCTTGATCCAGATTATTTAATAGATGTTGCGACTCTGACCGGTGCTGCAACTTTAGGTTTAGGACGACAATATGCGGCAATGTATACGCGCGACAAAACTTTAGCCGCCCAGCTCTTCGCTATTGGGTGCGCCTCCGGTGATCGTGTTTGGCACATGCCACTAATTGATGATTATCAAGATGCTCTCCGTAGCGATATAGCTGATTTAAATCACACGGCAAATAAAGGTAAATATTCTGCTGGCTCAGTTACTGCAGCGCTCTTCCTTGAGAAATTTGTAGGAAATCGTTGCTGGGTGCATTTAGATATTGCCGGCACCGCCCGGAGCGAAACCGACGCAGGAGAAAACCCAAAGGGCGGAACTGGTTTCGGTGTCCGTTTATTAGTGGATTGGATTATGAGCGTTAAATGAGAGTAGACCCGCATACTTATTCAGAGAACTTTATTGCTGAAAACTTTTTTATGACCCAAGCACGCGCGCGAGGCGTTGAAGTTGGCGCAGTTGATGTAACGCCCGGAGTTGGTGCCTTCTTGCGACATTTAGCCAACTCACTCAAAGCTCAGGCGGTTGTTGAAATTGGAACAGGATCTGGAGTTGGAAGTTTGTGGTTATTAGAGGGAGCCCTCGCGAGTGGAACGCTAACTTCGATAGATGAGGAAATGGAGCACACGCGAATCGCCAAAATGGCGCTACAAGATGCTGAGATTGCCCAGAACAGAGTGCGCTTTATTACTAATCCAGTACTCGATGTAATTTCAAAATTAACCGACTGTGCCTATGATTTAGTTGTTGTTCGGCAGAACCCCGAAGATTTAGCTTACATAATCGCTCAATCACACCGAATTTTACGTAGCGGAGGAGTACTTGCTATCGATAATTTCTTTGGCTCTGGCAAAGTCCCAGATCCAGCCCAAAGAGACCGTAAAACCGTGGCCCTTCGCGATGCTGGGAAATTGATTAAAGCTTCCACAGATGATTGGGTGAGTTCGCTGATACCCGTTGGCGACGGTTTGTTACTCGCTACCAAGTTGTAGAAAGAGCGGTACATGATATTTCCTAAAGAAAAGCCAGAGCGAAACCAAATACCAGAGCGGCCATGGTGGGAAGCTCCGCGTCCGCGAAAGCATAACTACGGCAAAAGCACACTGGCTTTTATTGGAATTTCGGCCGGAATTATTGGTGGGTTCTTAGGTGCAAACGCCACTGGTGGATCAATCTTTCGCCAAACAAACTTAGTTTCTTCGACCAGCACAATTGAGCGCGCGCCGAATTCAGTTGCAGGAATTGCGCAGCGTGTTCTGCCATCTGTAGTTTCAATTTCAACCCGAACTCGAAATGGTGGCGGTACAGGTTCGGGATTTGTGATTGATAGCAAGGGTTACATCCTGACTAACAACCATGTGATCTCTGATGTTGCTGAATTCGGTGGAAGAATAACCGTTTCACTCAACAATGGAATTTCATATACCGGAGTTATTGTCGGGCGAGAGGCCTCTTATGACTTGGCTGTCCTCAAAATCGGAATTTCAAATTTACCTGCGCTGCAATTCGGTGATAGCGATAAGGTGCAAGTCGGAGACGCGGTCATAGCTATCGGTTCGCCGCTCGGATTAACCGGAACCGTGACGCTTGGAATCATCAGTGCGAAAGATCGCGCAGTGACTGCCGGAGATTCAAGGAGTGAAAGTTCATTTATCAACGCACTGCAAACTGATGCTGCAATTAATCCAGGAAATTCCGGTGGACCACTTGTTGATGCGACAGGTGCGGTAATTGGAGTCAACACAGCAATCGCTTCCCTTGGTTCGACCGCCCAAAGCGGTTCGATTGGTTTAGGTTTTGCTATTCCGATAAACCAAGCTCGCATAACTGCCGACCAACTCATTAAATTTGGTAAGGCAACATATCCAGTGATGGGCATTTCCATTGATGTTCGCTACACCGGTAAAGGCGCCCTTATTGCTTCGGTCACTTCACCCAAAGTGCCAGTCAGCCCTGCGGCTAATGCGGGTTTAAGAGCCGGAGATGTGATTACAGAAATTGCCGGAAAGTCAATCGCCAGCGCTGAGGAATTAGTCGTTGCTATTCGTTCTCACTCCGTTGGAGATAAGATAAAAGTTTCATTCCAACGCGGAACTGTGAAGAAGAGCACAACGCTCACCTTAATTGCCTCTTCAAAGTAGGAGTTGCAAACGGGTAGGCTTTCACCATGTTCTTCGATATCGGTGCAGGTGAAATTCTCGGCCTTGCCGTTCTTGGAATAATTCTGGTCGGACCAGAGCGACTCCCTAAACTTGCATCAGATTCGGCAAAATTAGTTAAGAAGATACGTGCCTTTTCACAGACGGCTACTACTCAACTTCGAGAGAACCTTGGACCCGGTTTTGAAAATTTACAACCATCGGATTTAAATCCGAAAACTTTTATTCAGAAGCACTTTTCAGATGCATTGGCTGATAATTCTCGCCCTGTCCGTAAACGACCAGTAGCCAAGATTGATCCCGATCTCTTATGAATATTTTAGATTCAATCAACAGCGCGCTGGCTACCGTTAAGGATCCAGAGCTACACCGTTCGTTGCCAGAGCTGAACATGATTGAAAGCGTCAATTTTTCTGATGGCACAGTATTTTTGAAAGTCCTCTTAACAATTTCGGGCTGTCCAATGCAAGATCGTTTGCGTACTGACATCGACGCTGCGCTCCTCGTCATTGACGAAGTGAAAAGCGTAGATTTGGTTTTTGGGACCATGACGCAAGAGCAACGCAACGAGGTTAAGAAGGTGATGCGTGGTGGTCGTGCAGAAAAATTTATTCCTTTCGCAGAACCAGGCTCGCTTACTCGAACCATTGGAGTTGCCTCAGGTAAAGGTGGCGTAGGCAAGTCCTCCGTGACGGTCAATCTGGCAGTAGTAGCAGCTCAAAGAGGTTTGCGGGTTGGGGTCTTAGATGCAGATGTTTACGGACATTCAATTCCTCGCTTGCTGGGCTTAATGGGCAAGCGACCAACTGTGCTTGATCAAATTGGTTTCATCCCGCCTGAGGCCCATGGAGTCAAAGCGGTTTCCATGGAGATGTTTAAGCCGGAACGCTCTGATCCAGTTGCCTACCGCGGCCCACTTCTTCACAAAGTGCTTGAACAACTTTTATCGGACGCTTACTGGGGAGATTTGGATCTGCTCTTCATAGATTTGCCGCCCGGAACTGGCGATATTGCAATATCGCTCGGTCAATTAATTCCAGGTTCAGAAATTCTCGTGGTAACAACCCCTCAGATTGCAGCCGCTGAAGTAGCAGAACGTGCAGGACGACTTGCGCATCAAATTAAACAACAAGTAATTGGCGTTATTGAGAACATGTCGGATTACACCGACTCACATGGTGAGCGCGTTTCACTTTTCGGTTCTGGCGGTGGCGAAGAAACTTCGCGCAGGCTTTCGCAATTAGCTGGTAGCAACGTCGCACTCTTAGGAAAAATTCCTTTTAGTCCAGACCTTCAAGCTGGGGGCGATTGCGGTACTCCGGTTGTTATATCTGCGCCAGAGAGTGACGCGGCAAAAGAGATCAATCTAATTGTTGATAAACTTATAGTGCGAAGTAAATCTCTAGTCGGAGTTCGATTGGGTCTCTCGACCTAACTCTTTCAAGATTTCTTCTGCAAAATCTGCCAATTCACCCATCTCTCACTTCGCGCGAGAATCAGGAATCCATCATCATTTTCTAAGTAGTTAAATCTTCTTTGGGATATGAGTGAAGATTCCGCTCGACTTTATAGCGTAATTGGTGTGATCTTTCACTAGTTCGTAATCTGATAGTCGAAGATAGTGGCAAAATGGATGCTTGTCGTTTGAGTCAAGCGAGAGTCTTTGGTTATAACCCTTTTTCTTTGCGCCATTTGAGGGATCACCTCTCCATGCAGCTACTTCCGGTTTAGCCGAGATTGAACTAGACCAAACAAACTCCAATGCGGGTTTAAAGTCGGTATCAGCACTAAAAAGTATTCCAGTTTCAAATTCTTGTTTAAAGGCCATGGAGACAAAATCCACGGCAATCGCAATATCGACTCCTTTCTCTCTTGGCTTTTCGCCGGCGCTGTGGCTGTTTGGCCAACCACTTGGATATCGCAATTCCCTTGCCGTTACAACGATGCGAGGATCCAGCAATATCCAGGCCGAAATCTGTCTTCTTTGACGCTCATAGTTTGCTTGGTCTTTTATTGAATTTGGAATACCTGTATAAATTCGAATTTGCTTCAATATTTGAGGTGGAAAACCTTTTTCAATCCGTATTTGCCTATTTTTTTCAATTAAGTGATTTGCTAAAAGGAGAGGGTTTACCTGACCTTTGTATTTCGGATCGGCCGGCCCAAAGAATGTATTTCTAGCAAGCCAATAAACATTCTGATAATCAATAAAAAGAATTACGTTCTCCACATACGAATCCTACGGAAATAATAATCCCCACCGTGCAGAGAATCCTGGACGGTGGGGGGTATGAGGTAATCATTACATAATTACAACCTGTGTCAATGCAGGTGTGCAAACATTTGCTGGCAATTGCCTGAGTTTCCATTCAAAATACCGTAAATTGGACATTTCAACGAGATTTGAACTTATCCCCCAACGAGTGTGGCTGGATATTTATTGAACTGGGGGAATCTCTACCTTAACTGCTTTGCTGGCGGTGGCGTGTGCAGATGAAATCTCACCTTGGCGCATCGCTGCAAGTGCGTCAGCAATGGTTACCTACATGGAGTCGCTACCGTTGCCCCATGTCTAACGAGCAGATTTCTAGCAGGGATAGCCATACGGCAATCCCTGCGCGGCTCGATCTCATTCGTATGGGTATAGGTGCTATTGGCATTGGTACATCAGGGCCACTCATCGCAATGAGTGTGATGCCAATTCCCACCTTGATTTTCTGGAGAAATCTTGGTGGGGCGCTATTGACGCTTCCGTTTGCGCTTAAACATCCAATAAATCGCGCAGGGCTTCGCTGGGCCGCAGTAGCTGGTGTTCTGTTAGCAGTTCATTTTGTTGCTTTCTTTCTCGCCATGCGCATGACAAGCGTTGCAGCTGGAACTGCGTTAGTGGCACTTCAACCTATCTTCGCCGCGCTTTTTGTAAAGTTTTCCGGAGGATATATTCCTTCGCGTGTTTGGCTTGGAATGTTGGTAAGTTTGATGGGAGTTCTGTTAATTTCTGGAGTTGATTTAAATATTTCTTTCCGAAGTTTTCTCGGAGACATTGCCGCCATTATTTCTGCTGCTTTGGCGGCGCTTTATATGATGGCTGGATCCAAGGCGATGCGCACGCTCGAAACAGCTACATATACCAGCGTTTGTTATTTTGTCTGTGCGCTGACCGCGCTGCCTATGGTTTACTTTGGAGGTTTTGAACTTATCCGCTTCGAGGCGCGCGAATGGTGGATTTTGTTAGGTTTAATTTTAGGTGCGCAAATTTTGGGACATACGATGTTTAACTCAGTTCTCAAACGCGTCTCACCAGCCATTGTTTCTTTGATCATCTTTTTCGAAGTGCCAATAAGTGCTATTTTGGCGATGTGGTGGTTAGGACAGAAGCCACCACTGGGAATTATTCCGGGAATTGTTTTAATTCTTGCTGGTTGTGCACTCGTCGTTTTACGAACTCGCCCGAGCCGAGTGGAGTTAGCCCCATGATCGATTTACATACACATTCGACCTGCAGTGACGGAACTGATTCGCCGAGAGCTTTAGTTAATAAGGCAATTATCGAAGGCGTGAAAATTATGGCGCTAACAGATCACGACACAACCTCAGGTTGGCAAGAAGCCATTGCGGCCTTGCGCCCCGCTATGCAACTAGTTCTTGGCGCAGAAATTTCAACTCTCACAGACGATGGAATTAGCGTGCACATGTTGGGGTTGCTCTTTGACGGCGAGCATGAAGGCATGGCGACCATGCTTGAAGAGATTCGAGATGAACGGCTCCCACGCATGCGCAAAATGGTCGCTTTGATGCGAGCAGAAGGTTTTGATATTTCTATGGACGATGTTGTGGCCGCGCAACCGATAGGTGCAACCTTGGGGCGACCACATTTAGCCGATGCCCTCGTTGCTAAGGGAATTGTGACTTCACGCGATCAAGCTTTTGCCGAATTCCTTAATAATGAATCTCGATTTTATGTTACACATGCTGCGCCGCTGCCAGAAGAGGCAATTGCCATGATTGGCAGAGCGGGCGGAGTTTCAGTCATTGCGCATGCAAGTGCTTCATTTCGTGGGAAAGCTTTTACGGCAGAACATTTTGAAGGGTGGGTAGCTGCTGGTTTAAATGGGATTGAAGTCAATCACCGGGACCACAATCCGCAAGAGCGTAAAACGCTTCGAGAAATTGCTAGCGACTTAGGGCTGGCGATAACCGGTTCGAGCGATTATCACGGTACGGGAAAACTTAATTTATTAGGTGAAAACCGAACACATCCTGCAGAATGGGAACGCTTAGAGTCGGCGGCAAATGATCGAAGGGTGGTAAGCGCATGAACATAGTTGAAATAAGCGCTCTGACTTTCTCGCTCCAAGCTTTCGTGACGCTCCTGGTAATTATGGATCCACCTGGGGCAACTCCGATTTTTCTTAGCTTAGTTGCGCATAAGACTCCCAAAGAGCGTCGAGCGTTAGGTTGGCAAGCAGCCGGTGTTTCGCTGATTGTTATTACAACATTCGCGCTCTTTGGTCGCCTTCTCTTGAGCTATCTCCATGTTTCAATAGAAGCGCTACAAGCCGCGGGTGGTTTACTTTTACTCTTGATCTCGTTAGAACTCCTTACTGGTCGAACCGTTGGCGGAGATGAAAAAGCAAACGCTAATATCGCCCTTGTCCCACTGGGAACTCCGCTTTTAGCAGGACCTGGCGCAATTGTTGCCACGATGTTATTTGTGCAGGAAGCAGATAGCCCTGCGCGAGTCTTCGGTCTGATTGCTGCGGTGCTAGCAGTTCACTTAGTTATCGCGCTCGCCTTGATTTCTTCGACAACGATTTTGAGGGTAATCAAAGAATCCGGAGTCAACCTTCTCGCGCGAATTGCTGGTTTACTCCTTGCTGCAATTGCAGTTCAAATGCTTGTCAATGCAATTAGGGCATTTACGGCGGTTAGCTAACTCTCTGACTTAAACTTTCTAGTCCGTTGACGCGCACGCTCCGTTTTAGGCTTTTCAACTACTTTGCTCGCTATAATTGCTTTCCTCGCTACAACTACTTTTCTCGGTACAACTACGGGTTTTGCTTTAACAATTCGACCGGTCACACCAGCAGGTATTTTCATCACCTCATATAGATGCGTCGATGATGAATAGGTTTCTTCTGGCTCTGGCAGCCCAAGCGCTAGCGTTCTATCAATCATTTTCCAGCGAGCTAAGTCATCCCAGTCCACAAAAGTCACTGCAATTCCAGTAGCCCCAGCGCGAGCAGTACGGCCGATCCGGTGGAGGTAAGTCTTCTCATCTTCAGGGCACTGGTAATTAATTACGTGGGTGACTCCCTCAATATCGATGCCACGCGCTGCCACATCCGTTGCAACTAAAACATCGGATTTTCCACCTTTAAAATCGTTAAGGGCCTTCTCTCGAGCGCTTTGTCCTAAATCGCCATGTATTGACGCAGCTTTAAAACCACGTTCTATTAGATCGTCCGCAGTTTTCTGGCATGTTCGTTTAGTCCTGCAAAAGACAATAGTCGGCCCACGACCATCAGCTTGCAGGATTCTTGCCAACATTTCAATTTTATCCATTGCATGTGCGCGTAATACATGTTGTTCAACTTGTTTTACAACTGCGCCTTCATCTTCACTATCGCGCGTGCGAATGTGAATTGGTTGATTCATAAACTTTCTTGCTAACGCAATGATGTCTCCCGGCATGGTGGCCGAGAAGAGCATAGTTTGCACGCGCTTTGGAGTATTGTTCAAAATCTTTTCAACATCTGGAAGGAATCCAAGGTCTAACATTTCATCGGCTTCATCTAGAACTAACCGCGAAACTTCTTTTAATTTCAATTGACCTTGCCGAGATAAATCCAAGAGTCGCCCGGGAGTCCCAACGACTATTTCGACACCGCTGGCAAGCGCTTCGATTTGTGGTTCGAAAGCTCGTCCGCCATAGACGGCAATAGTTCTGATTCCTCGTGAGTGTGCAAGTTCGTCAATGTCGCGGGTTACTTGGACGCATAATTCACGAGTCGGTACAACTACCAAGACTTGAGGTAGCCCTTTATGTGAGAAGTTTTTCCATTCAGGATCATTTGGAGCGATGACGCGTTCAATTAACGGGATTGCAAAAGCAAGAGTTTTTCCAGTGCCAGTTTTCGCTTGGCCGATGAGATCCTCATTGCGCAGCGCAATCGGGAGAACCATTTCTTGAATTGCAAAGGGAGCGATAAAACCATGCGCATGCAGCGCTGCAATTGTTTCGCTCCGTAAAGGAAGATCAGCAAAGGTATTTGCCACGCTAAATGGCGCCGAAACCTACACGACGAGCTGCAGGATCGCCGATTTCGACGTACCCAATTTTGTCGGCAGGAACGATTATTTCATGACCGCGAATATCGGTTAATTGAAGTGGGTGACCTGAAGCAATAGCCTTGGATACCGTGGCTTTGATTTCAGCGACAGTTAAACTGCTCTCAAATGAGAGCTCACTGCCAACGTGAATGATAGCAATGCGCACTTCGGTTATTTTTAAACTCATGTAGCAATCCTATCTGCCTTTAATTGCGTGGAAAACCTGAAATTCCGCGCCACATAAAATTTTGAACTAGTTCTATCGCTTGCTGCCTTGATAATTTGCTATCTCGCTCTAACCAATGTCGAGCGCTAACTTGGGCATATCCAATCATTCCAACACCTAGTAGCATCGCCGCTTCTTTCGGCAAACCAGTATCTATGGAAATAATTGCGCTCACTGCTGCCGCACAGTCATAAGTCATTCTATTGAGGCGCTCACGAACTGCTGGCTCAACGCTCATATCAAAAGGTTCGGCCTTTTCTCCTTTTACCAAAGTGTAAAACTCGCGTCCCCAAATTTGTAAACCTAGATTGTTAGATAAAGCAAAAAAAGGCCCATCTAGCGCAATTTGCGTTGCGTGTGCTCGCATTGCATCCATTTTCTGATTTACATACTCGCTGCCATCAATCATGGTCGTAACAAGTGAATCATCTTTAGCAAAGGGCAAGTCGTCAACGCTCTCTGCACCAAAGAAATCTGAACCTATCTCTTTCATTTTTTCAATACCTTCGGCCATCACCGATTTAGGAATGGTGTTCCA